>JAFANL010000004.1 GCA_019232735.1 Aquitalea sp.
ACCCTTGCAGCACATAAATATTGATAACACTGGCAGCGACAACATCATGACCCCAAGCGATACCCGTATTTACCTGGCATCCGGCAGCCCGCGTCGTCGCGAACTGCTGGAACAGCTGGGCGTGCATCTGGAACGCATTCACGCTGATATCGACGAAGTCGTCTTGCCCGGTGAAGCCGCCGTGGCTTATACCGAGCGCCTGGCACGCGAGAAAGCCGCTGCTGGCTGGGCCGTGGTACAAAACTGCGGCTTGCCGTCGCGCCCGCTGCTGTCCGCCGATACCACCGTGGTACTGGACGGAGAAATCTTCGGCAAGCCGGCTGATGCTGCCGATGCCGCGCGCATGCTGCGTGCCTTTTCCGGCCGTAGCCATCAGGTGGTCACCAGTGTGGCCATCCGTCAGGACGAGCGTGTCGAGCTGCGCACCAGTGTTACCGAGGTGCATTTCCGCGCGCTGAGCGATGCGGACATCCAGCGCTATATCGACAGTGGCGAACCCTTCGACAAGGCGGGTGCCTATGGCATCCAGGGCCTGGCCGCCGTATTCATCGACCACATCGCCGGCAGCTATACCGGGGTGATGGGCCTGCCGATGTTTGAAACCGCAGAGCTGCTGGGCCTGTTTGGCCACCAGTTCCCTTAATCAAGGAGGAAAGACCATGCTGCATCAGTCCATTCCTCTGCCGCGCGATATCCAGCGCCCCAAGGAACAGATCCTCGTCAACATCACCCCGCAGGAAACCCGGGTGGCGGTGCTGGAGGACTCCATCGTGCAGGAGCTGCACGTGGAACGCGCCGCCAGCCGCGGCATTGTCGGCAACATCTATCTGGGTCAGGTCAAGCGCGTGCTGCCCGGCATGCAGAGTGCCTTCATCGAGATTGGCCTGGAGCGGGCCGCCTTCCTGCACATCGCTGATGTGCTGGAGCAGCGCCAGCATCCCACCGAGCCGCAGCGCATTGAAAAAATGCTGTTCGAAGGCCAGACCGTACTGGTGCAGGTGATCAAGGACCCGATCGGCACCAAGGGGGCAAGGCTGTCCACCCAGATGTCGCTGGCCGGGCGTTTCCTGGTGCATCTGCCGCAGGAAGAGCACATCGGCATCTCGCAGAAGATCGAGAGCGAGTCCGAACGCCACAGCCTGAAGGCGCGGCTGGAAAAACTGTTGCCGCCGGATACGCCGCGCGGCTACATCATCCGTACCAGTGCCGAAACCGCCAGCAATGACGAGCTGCAGGCCGATATCGAATATCTGTCCAAGCTGTGGGCCGATATCCGCCACAAATCGCAGCATCTGCCGGCGCAAAGCCTGCTGTACGAGGACCTGCCGCTGGCGGTACGCGTGCTGCGCGACATGGTGAGCGATACCACCGAGCATGTGATTGTCGACTCGACGGAAAACTACAGCCGCATGGTGGAATTTGCCGAGCAGTATGTACAGTCGGCCGTGCGCAAGATCGAGCGCTATTCCGGCGAACGGCCGCTGTTCGAGCTGTTCTCCATCGAGGCGGAAATCGACAAGGCGCTATCGCGGCGGGTGAACCTGAAGTTTGGCGGTTACCTGATCATCGACCAGACCGAGGCGATGACCACCATCGACGTCAATACCGGCGGCTTTGTCGGCAACCGCAATTTCGATGAAACCATCTTCAAGACCAATCTGGAAGCCACCCAGGCCATTGCGCGCCAGCTGCGTTTGCGCAATCTGGGCGGCATCATCATTGTCGATTTCATCGACATGGATAATGAAGAGCATCAGATGGCGGTGCTGACCGAAGTGGCCAAGGCGCTGGCGCGCGACCGAACCCGCGTCACCCTTAACGGCTTTACCAGCCTGGGTCTGGTGGAAATTACCCGCAAGCGTACCCGCGAAAGCCTGGCCCATGTCTTGTGCGAACCCTGCCCCACCTGCCAGGGTCGTGGCGAAATCAAGACCGCCCAGACCGTGTGTTATGAGGTACAGCGCGAGATCGTGCGTGAGGCGCGCCAGTTCGATGCCAAGGGCTATCGCATCCTGGCGGCCCAGCCGGTGATCGACATGTTCCTGGACGAGGAGTCGCAAAGCCTGGCCATGCTGGTGGACTTCATCGGCAAGCCGATTTCGCTATCGGTGGAATCCACCTATACCCAGGAACAGTTTGACGTTGTCTTGTTGTAATCGCCGGCCCGGCATGGCCCGGGCTGCGTGGTAATGGAGTGGCAAGTATGAACCAACAATCCGGCGATGCCCTGTGGCTCGCCATCTTGCAGGAAGCTGAACAGGCCGCGCGTGACGAGCCGATGCTGGCCAGTTTTCTGCACATGACGGTATTGCGGCACAGCACGCTGGAAGACGTGCTGGCCTTTCACCTGTCCAGCAAGCTGGCCAGCCCGGTGATGGACGCGCGCGCCCTGATGGAGCTGTTCCGCGAGGCCCTGGCCTCGGACCCCATCATCAGCGCCTCGGCACGGGCGGACATCCGTGCCTGTTTCGAGCGTGATCCGGCCTGTGACAGTTACTCCACGCCGCTGCTGTATTTCAAGGGCTTTCATGCCCTGCAAAGCCAGCGCATCACCCACTGGCTGTGGCAGCAGCAACGCAAGACGCTGGCGCTGTTTTTGCAGAACCGCATTTCCGAAGTGACCGGGGCAGACATCCATCCGGCAGCGCATATCGGTCAGGGCGTGATGCTGGATCACGGCACCGCGCTGGTGGTGGGCGAAACCGCCGTCATCGGCAATAACGTGTCCATCCTGCATGGCGTGACGCTGGGTGGCTCCGGCAAGGATCGCGGCGATCGCCATCCCAAGATTGGCGACGGCGTGATGCTGGGGGCCGGTGCTGCGGTGCTGGGCAATATCCGCGTGGGCGACTGTGCCAAGGTGGGGGCGGGCAGCGTGGTGCTGGAAGACGTGCCGCCGCATACCACGGTGGCCGGTGTGCCGGCGCGCATCGTGGCCCAGGTGAATGAAGGCATGCCTTCACTAGACATGGACCAGCGCGTGTGATGTCGGGCGACTCCTCCCTGCACTTGCTGACCGGGCCAGCTGGCGCGCAGGCCTTGCGTCAGCTGCTGCCTGCACAGGAAGTGCTGGAGGTGGTCGAGGACTTTGCCCATGGACCACTGGCCGATGCCGACACCATCGATCCGCAGTTGCGGTTGGCCTGGTGGAACCGGCTGTGGTGGGCACTGAACTGGTGGCCGGATCTGGACGAGGCCTTCCAGCGCGATTACTGGCAATGCCGCAAGCGGCTGTTCCGCGCTTTCTCACAGCGTCAGCCCTTGTGCCTGTGGCTGGGGGATGGTGCCCACGATAGGCTGCTGCTGGACATGCTGTGCGCCCATGCTCATGCAGCGCAGCCGCTGGCCGTGGTGGAAATCAGCGGCCGGGTGCCGTGCAGCCATCATGGCTATGTGGCATTGGGCATGTGTGATGCGGATGCCTTGCGCCCCTTGTTGGGCACCGCTCGCCGGCTATCGGCAGAGCAAAGACAGGCCCACGCGGCCGAATGGGCACACTGGCAGCAGCAGGGGCAGGGCTGGCGCGAACTGCATGATGCCGCCCTGGTGGAATATCCGGCTTCCTGTTTTGACGCCGCCTTGCTGGAAGCGCTGCGCCGTCATGGCCCGCAGCCGGCAGCCCGGCTGGCAGGCTGGGTGATGGGGCAGCACACGACGGCCTTTGTGCCAGACAACTATCTGTTGTGGCGTCTGTCGACACTGGCGGATGCCGGGCTTGTGGTGCTGATGCCGCAGCCAGAAGGCCCGCCAGAGGTCGCTTTGCGTTGAAAATGGCCGACTCGGCTATGCCTGCCGCAGCGCTGCAGGTAGAATCCGCCGCCGTGGTCCGTCCCGATTTTGCCTGACGGCTACTTCGAGCCTGTTAACACGATGTGTTGTGCGGCGTAGGTCCTATCCACACCCGCCGCCGTGAAAAAATAGCGTTAACAGGCCCTATTGCAAGGATTCCCCTCCATGAACGTCCGCGTTGTCGACTACCGCGCAGCCGATGCTGCCGAACAATTCACCCGTTCCCTGCACGAAACCGGATTTGGCGTGCTGGTCAACCACCCCATCGACCAGCAACGGGTCGAGAAGATCTACACCGACTGGCTGGCCTTCTTTGATACCCCGCAAAAGCATGATTACGCCTTTTCGGTAGCGAAGCAGGATGGCTACTTTTCCCCGGAGATTTCCGAAACGGCCAAGGGTGCCAGCGTCAAGGACATCAAGGAATACTTCCACATCTACCCTTGGGGCCGGGTGCCACCGCAACTGGCTGATGATGCCCGCCACTATTACGCCAGCGCCAATGCCTTGGCACGTGAGCTGTTGGGCTGGGTGCAGCAATACACGCCAGCCGATATCGCCGCCTGTTACAGCGAATCCCTGCCGGCCATGATTGAAAACAGCCAGCAGACCTTGCTGCGCGTGCTGCGTTATCCGCCACTGACCGGGGAGGAGCCGGCGGGATCGCTGCGCGCAGCAGCCCACGGTGATATCAATATGCTCACCATCCTGCCGGCGGCCAATGAGCCTGGCTTGCAGGTGCAGGACCAGAGTGGTGCCTGGGTGGATGTGCCTTGCGATTTCGGCATGCTGATCATCAATATCGGCGACATGTTGCAGGAGGCCTCACGCGGCTACTACCCGTCCACCCAGCATCGGGTGGTCAACCCGCAGGGTGAGGCCGCACGGAAGAGCCGGGTGTCCCTGCCCTTGTTCCTGCACCCGCGGCCCGAAGTTGTGCTATCCGAACGACATACCGCAGGCAGTTATCTGGATGAGCGATTGCGGGAGCTGGGTGTCAAAATGTAAAACCACCAGCAAGGTGTTAATTAAATTAATACCTTGTAAATAACGGTAAATGCCCTTCGGGGCATTTTTTATACCTGCTAGGGTGGCTCTGTTTTAATTGTCAGGCGAGTTTCAAGGTGAAATATCTGCGGTATCTCCTCATGGCACCTGTCGTGCTGGCATCAAGCGGCTGCAGCCTGATTACCTCTCCACTGGTGGCTGGGGTACAGCTGGCCAGTACTACGGTTACTTCCATGGCCAATATGGCCCCCAATAGCAGTACCACGGGGATGGCTCATCCGCATGAGGAACTGCACAATATCTGTATCGAGCTTAATTCCAGCGTGATCATGCCTGACTTTATTCCCGAACTGCAAAAGCAGCTGCGCGAGCGGGAACTGGAAAGCCGGATTTATGCGGTGGGAATGGCACCATCCGATTGTGAGGCAGTGTTGTATTACACGGTATTAACGCAATGGGGATCACCATTATTCAGTGATGACCTGCATCCGTATATTACCGATATGAGTTTGCTGCTGAAAAAGAATGGCAAGGTATTGGCCAATGCCTCATACCGGCTGGATGGCCTGGCTTATGACAAGTGGAGTTCAACCGGCAAGAAATTGTCGCCCTTGCTCAGCAAGATGTTCTCGGCGGAAAACATGGCCTTGTGGCAGAGTGGTGATGCGACAATGAATGGAGCAGCCCGCTTCGAACAAGATGTAGCAAAGCGGGCAGCAACGACTACCAGAAATTGATGAGACCCGCGAAGAAGCGCTGGGCATCCGTTTGCGTGGCCACATCGGTGGCAACGCCATTGATGACCTGTTCAATCCGGGCATCCCCCACATCCGAAGACGAGACGACATTCCCTACCTTGATGTCGCGCTTATTCACAATGCCAGAAAAACGCAGCACGGTGGTATTACCACTGGCGGCTACGGCTTTCTCACCAGCGATTGCCATATAACCATTGGGCAATATATCGGTGACCGATACCATCAGGCTGCCGCTGATCTGGTTGGTATTGGTGACCTGGCCCACACCTTTCAAGCTACTGCTACCAGAGGCTTTGCCACTGTAATTGAATATTTCCTTCAGTAGGCCACCCATGGATGAAAGCGCACCCGGACCGGTTTCCGCAATGGTCGAATTGCGGCTGGTGGTGGTGTTGGCATTGTTGCTGGAGCTCAGGTTCTCCGCAATATTGATTTTCAATGCATCGCCTACGCGATTGGCAATCGGCTCTTCAAATAGCAGCATGGAACGATTGGGCTGATAAATGGAACCAGGACTGTCTTCTACGGCCACCGGTGTATATTGCGGTCGGATATGAACTGGTGCGGTGACCAGTTTTTGCGGAGATGAAGCGCAGCCACTTATCAGACTGCCCAGTGCAAGAAAAGCCGATATATGAATGACCAAGGGTTTCATTTAGCTCTCTTTAATGGCTTATATTCTCCTTGTTATTTTATTCATTTAAATAGTTAATTACGGTGAAGGCAGTGAAAATAAGGTAAGAAAATGTAAAGGAAATAGTGATCGCTCTTCACATTACATAACGTAAATTTACATACCGGCCGTAGCTGGCAGGGGAAGGTAAATAATGGCATGGGGGAGAACAAGATGAACACCATCAATAGTAATGCCCACGCGCTATCCACCTATGGTGTGCTAAGGCGCGATCTGCAAACCGTGGCCGGGGATGTGGCGGCAACGGCAAAGTCAGTCGTACATGGGGTGACTGCGGGTAGCAGTGCCAGTGTCAATGCAGTGGGGAATGGCCTGACAGCGGTGGGTGACAGCATCGCCACCGTGGGGCGTACCATCAATACCTACATCTGATAATGGTGCAAGCTGGCATTGCGCAAGCACACTGCCAGCCACCGATCTGGCCGGGACGTGTCCCGGCCTTGTTTGTTTCCACGACCTGTCGGCAGCGCATTTTTCGACGCGATCCGTGCTTCTTGTTGCCATCAGCCACGGTGGGCTGGGCCAGCTGGTGTAAAATGGCGCTCTCCATCCAAAGCCTTGAAGAAACGCCTGCCATGAGTGAGCTGTTAGCCGGACTGAACAACGAACAACTGCGTGCCGTCACCTGGCCGGCCAAGAGCGCTCTGGTGCTGGCTGGCGCCGGCAGTGGCAAGACGCGGGTGCTCACCACCCGTATTGCCTGGCTGATTGCCACCGGGCAGGTCAATCCGGCCGGAGTGATGGCGGTCACCTTTACCAACAAGGCCGCCCGGGAAATGCACACCCGGCTGGGTGCCATGGTGCCGGTGAATGTGCGTACCATGTGGATCGGCACCTTCCATGGCCTGTGCAACCGCTTCTTGCGTGCCCACTACCGCGATGCCGGGCTGCCGCAGGCTTTCCAGATTCTCGACTCCGCCGACCAGCAGGCCGCCATCAAGCGCCTGCTGAAAAGCCTGGAATTGTCGGACGAGAAATACCCGCCGCGTGCGGTGCAAAGCTTCATCAATGGCAACAAGGAAGCCGGCCTGCGTGCCGACCGTCTGCCGCCCGCGCTGACGCCTTATGAAGCCAAGCTGGTGGAGCTGTATGCCGCCTACGATGCCCAGTGTCGGCGTGAAGGCGTGGTGGATTTTGCCGAGCTGCTGCTGCGCAGCTACGAATTGCTGCAGGCCAATGCGGCTTTGCGTGCCCATTATCAGGGTCGTTTCCGCCATATCCTGGTCGACGAGTTTCAGGACACCAATCGCCTGCAATATGCCTGGCTCAAGCTCTTGTCCGGCGAACACAATGTGCTGTTTGCCGTTGGTGACGACGATCAGTCCATCTATGCCTTCCGCGGTGCGGAAGTGGGCAATATGCGTGCGCTGCTGAGCGACTTCCAGGTGGCCGAGCCGGTCCGACTGGAGCAGAACTATCGTTCGGTCGGCACCATCCTGAATGCCGCCAATGCGCTGATCGAGCGCAATGATGGCCGATTGGGCAAGAACCTGTGGACCGATGCCGGTGAGGGTGAGCAGATCCGCCTGTACGAAGCCTATTCCGATGGCGACGAAGCCCAGTTCATCATTGATGAAGTCAAAAGCCTGCAGCGCGAAGGCATGAACCTGTCCGACATGGCCATCCTGTACCGTTCCAACGCCCAGTCGCGGGTGCTGGAACATGTGCTGGTAAATGCCCAGCTGCCTTACCGCATTTATGGCGGTTTGCGCTTCTTCGAGCGCCAGGAGGTCAAGCACGCGCTGGCCTATCTGCGCCTAGTCAGCAACCCGGATGACGACAACGCCCTGCTGCGTGTCATCAATGTACCGGCCCGTGGCATCGGAGCCCGCACCGTGGAAAACGTGCAGGCGGTCAGTCGCGAGCAGGGCGTTACCTTGTGGCAGGCCTGCTGCGCGGCGGGTGGTGGTCGTACCGCCGCCAAGCTGGGCGAGTTCGTGCTGCTGATCGAGGCCCTGCGCAACAAGAGCGCGGGCATGACACTGGCGGAAACCGTCAGCCTGATCATCGACCATTCCGGCCTGCGCGCCATGTACGAGCAGGACAAGAAAGAGGGCGAAGAGCGGCTGGACAACCTGGACGAACTGGTCAGTGCCGCCGCTGGCTTCTTTCCTGATCAGGCCGAGCTGGCCATTGTCGAATTCCTCAGCGCCGCCAGCCTGGAAGCCGGTGAACATCAGGCCGAGGCTGGCGAGGATGCCCTGCAGCTGATGACGGTGCACGCCGCCAAGGGCCTGGAATTCGACGCCGTGTTTGTGTCCGGTCTGGAAGAAGGGTTGTTCCCGCACGAAAACAGCATGAACGATAGCAAGGGGCTGGAGGAAGAGCGCCGCCTGATGTACGTGGCCGTCACCCGCGCCCGCAAGCGGTTGTATCTGACCTGCGCGCAAAGCCGCATGCTGCATGGCCAGAGCCGCTATCCCATCCGTTCGCGCTTTGTCGAGGAGATTCCGGCCGAGTTGGTGCGGGTGCTATCTGCTACAGTCAAACCTGTAGTGAACAGCCCGCGCCGCGCCCCATGGCTGGATGAGGACGCACTTGTCCCGGCAAAACCGGCAGCCTTGCAGGGCTTCCGTATCGGTCAGGCCGTCAGCCATGCCAAATTCGGTTCCGGCGTGGTGATCAATGCCGAAGGTAGTGGCAGCGATGTACGCCTGCAGATCAATTTTGCCGAGCATGGACTGAAATGGCTGGATCTGCGCTACGCCAAACTGACTGCTGAATAATGACATTCCTTCCGCGCTGGACGATGATGACGCCATGAGTGAAAACCTGCCGTCCACCACCTATCAAACCCTGACCGGCGAATCGGAGAGTGTCGGGTCGACACGCCAGCCCTATCAGGACCCTTACGCCAGCCGCCTGTTCCTGATCATCGACAGTCTGCCGGAGATGCAGCGTGCGCTGGCCATGACTCTGGCATCGTTTGGTGCCGACAAGGTGGAATACGCCAGCAAGGCCAGTGATGCGCTGGCCAAGATGGCCAAGTTTGAATTCGACGTGGTGCTGTGCGACTACGATCTGGGTAATGGCTACGACGGCCTCTATCTGTTCGAGGAAGTCAAAGAGCGCAACCTGATCAAGCAATCCTGCGTGTTCATGATCGTCACCGGCGAGCGGCGTGCACAGCGGGTGATCTCGGCGGCCGAGTTGGCGCCGGACGACTATCTGCTCAAACCCTTTACCGGTGAAGTGCTCAGCCAGCGGCTGGAAAAAGCCATGCGCCGGCGCGAGGCTTTCCGCGTGGTGGACGAGGCTGTCATGCGGCATGAATACCTGGCCGCCATTGATGCCTGCAGTCGCAAGATCAGCCAGCGCGGCGAATTTACCCTCGACTTCATGAAGCTCAAGGGATCACTGGCACAGAAGATCGGCGATTTCGACACCGCCCGCAGCCTATATATGGAAGTGCTGCGTCTCAAGCCGTTGGCCTGGGCCAAGCTGGGGCTGGCCAAATCGCTGACCGGACTGAAATCCTATGACGAGGCCAAGCTCCTGTTCGAGGAAGTCCTGACCGATAACGGGCGGGTCATGGAGGCCTACGACTGGCTGGCCAAGCTGCATCGCATCCACCACGATCTGGACGGTGCGCAAAGCACGCTGGAAAAAGCCACCATGCTCTCGCCGGTGGTATTGCGCAGACAAAAGCAGCTGGCCGAGGTGGCGCTGCTGAACAAGGATCTGGAAACCGCCGAGGCCGCCTGCGAAGAAACACTGAATATCGCCAAATACACCTGGCATCGCAGCCCCACTCACTATGCCATGCTGGCCAGGGTGCAGCTGGCCCGCGGTGAAACCGGCACTGCGGCCCGCACGCTGGGCAATCTGCGCCGCGACTATCGCTACAACGAAACCGGCGAATGGATGTGCACCGTGATCGACAGCCAGCTGCAGACCAAGCTGGGCAATCGTGAAAAGGCACGCGGGCTGCTGCTGGATGCCGAGCAGCGCTATCAGACGCTGGTCGACACGCTGCCGCCCGATGCGCAGATGGAATTCGCCCGCGCCTGCTTTGCCCAGGGCAAGCAGGAGGCGGGTAATGCCGCCATGCGCGATCTGGTACGCAATAATCACGACAACGAGGAATTGCTGGCCACCATCGGCGGCATGTTCGAGGAAGTGGGACTGGGCGAGATGGGGCGGCAACTGATTGCCGAAAACGTGCAGTCGGTACTGGAACTGAACAACCAGGCGGTGCGTGAGGCCCAGGCCGGCCGCTTCGAGCAGGCCATCGAACGCTTTGTCAAAGCGCATGAGGAAATGCCGCACAATGTGCAGGTCATGCTTAACCTGACCAATGCCACCATGGCGTATGTCCATGGCAGCGGCTGGCACGAAAGCCATATGCGCCGCGCCTACGACATGCTGGTGCAGGTACGCGAACAGTCGCCCACCAATATCAAGTTCCAGAAGATTCTCAAGGCCTGGCGCCAGCTGGTGGAAAAAATGGGCAAGCCGCAATGGGTGCTGTAAGCCGTTTGCGGGTACTGGTGGTGGATGATGAACCACTGGCCCGCGAACGCATGGTGGCACTGGTGGCGCAGTGCGGTGCCACCACGGTGGCTGCCTTGGGCGATGCCAGCGCCGCCATTGACTGGCTGGCCCGCCAGGCGGCCGATGTGGTGTTGCTGGACATTTCCATGCCAGGGCTCAGCGGCATCGAACTGGGCCGCCGGCTGCAGCAACACCCTTTGCCTCCGCAGCTGATCTTTACCACCGCGCATGAAAATCACGCCATCGATGCCTTCGAGCTGGATGCCGTCGATTACCTGCTCAAGCCGGTACGACTGGAGCGTTTGCGCCAGGCACTGGACAAGGCGGCCCGCCGCAGCGGGGCCATGCCCGTCATCGAGGCCTACTTCACTGTCCGCCATCGCGACAGCCTGCTGCACATCCCTTTCAGCGCCGTGCGCTATCTGAAGGCCGAACAGAAATACGTCAGCCTGGTTACGGCAGAAGGCGAGTATCTGCTGGATGAATCGCTGGTGGCGCTGGAGCAGCGGCTGGGTGACAGTGTGTTGCGTATCCATCGCAACTGCCTGGTCATGCGTCATGCCGTGCAGGAGTTGCTGCGCACTGGCAGTGGCGATGAGGAGCAGTGGGCCGTGCGTTTGCAGGGCATTGCCCAGCCACTGGCGGTCAGCCGCCGCCAGCTGCCATCGCTGCGCGCCAGTCTGCGTCAGCCCGCCATGCGCTAGGCTTGCCGCGCACTCTTGTCATTTCCCCCACTTTGAGGTAGGTGGAATTACTTATTAGGACTTTTTAGCGCCCATTTGGCGCAAAGTTCTGACGACTTTCTTATAGAATCGCGTTTTCTCTCCCACCTGTAGCCGCCCCATGCGCAATAAACTCGCCATTCTGGCTTGTGCCCTGCTCTGGCTATTGTTGAGCGCCCTGATTTCGCTGGCCTTCCTCAGTCGTGCGGTACTGAGTGCCGAGCAGGAGTTCGATCTGCTGGGGAGCCGCTTGTCCGAACAGCTCACCCAGAAGCTGCAGGTGAATGCCACCATTCTCGATAGCTATGCCACCTTTGCCATGCTGGATCGTCAGCCGGCGACCGAGCAGGAGCAGGTTTTCGTGCGGCAGATTGCCGAACGCTATCCGCAGCTGGTGTCGCTGGAGCGCATCCAGCGCGTCAGTCAGCCCATGTTGACGGCATGGCAGCAAGACATGCAGTCCGCGTGGGGTCAGGACTTCCGCCTGCATGACCGCGACGGGCGGGGGCAGGCCGGAAAACCGGCGCTGCCAGAGCGCAATCAATACTATCCGCTGATTTCCATCCTGCCGCTGAGCCCCACGGTACGTGGCCTGCTGGGTACGGATATCGCCGAGGACACCCGGCTGCAAGCCGTGCTGCAAGAAGCGCTGCGTTTCGGGCGTACGGCCATGTCCGGCCCGTTTGCACTGAAGGAAGGCTATCACGGCATCATGCTGCTGCAACCGTTGAATGCCAGCCCGGTGTTGCTGCACGGTCAGTTGCCGACCCAGCTGGTAGCGCTGATTCTGCGTGCCGATTACCTGCGCCCGGCGGATACTTCGCTGCCTTCCGGTCTGTCACTCACCATACGCCAGCGTGGCCAGGCTGCCAGCGGACAAGCCTATGTCGATCTGGTGGGGCAGGCCTATGGCTGGCTGTGTACCCTGGGTTTTCCGCGCCTGCAACTGGAGCGCCAGCTGGGGAATGAGTCGCAGCCGCTGACGCTGCAGCTGGATTGGCAACTGGGCTGGTTTTTGCTCAGTGGCTTCGAGCGGGGTGTGATCGTCTGCCAATCGCTGCTGTTGCTGCTGTTGCTGGGCATCGGCTTGCGTTTCTACCGTGGCCTGCTGTCCAGACAACGGCGGCGGGAGAATCATCTGTTCTACCTGGCCAATCACGACCGCCTGACCGGCCTGGCCAACCGCAATCTGTTTTATGACCGTCTGCAGCACGCCACCTCGCGCCTGAATCGCAATGGCAAGCGGCTGGCGGTGCTGTTTCTCGACATGGACCGTTTCAAGCCGGTCAACGACAGCTATGGCCATGCCACCGGCGACAAGGTGCTGCAACTGATTGCCGCCCGCATTCTGGCCGTCATGCGCAGCGAGGATACCGTGGCCCGGCTGGGTGGGGACGAATTCGTGCTGCTGATGGAGGATGTGGAGTCCAACCGCGAGGCCGACCGGGTGGTGGAACGGCTCAAACATGCCATCCAGCAACCTTACGAAGTGGATGGCCACAGCATCCGCCTGGGCGTCAGCATCGGCATTGCCTATTATCCGGAAGACGGCATGCTGATCGAGGAATTGCTGGCCGTGGCCGACCGCATGATGTACGACGACAAAGTGCCGGCTATCACCCGCCACTGAGACAGGCTGTGGTGTTTGTGGCTGTTGCACGCCAAATATCCGGCGCCGGCGTGGTCACTGTCCGGCGTATCGATTAAAATCCTGCCACCAACGACAGGGGAACACGATGTACCAGTCTGATTTCACCAAATTCATGAGCGAGTTTCTGGACAAGAATCCGGAAGTAGACCAGCAACGCCGCGAACTGCGCCTCACCCTGTGGGACCGCAAGGTTGACCTGGAAGACCAGCGCCGCTGGAAGGAATCCCGCGTCCCGCAGAAGCCGTACGTGTACCAGCCGGAATAAGCAGTGCCGGTCACGGCAGCTGCCGTGACCTCCCTGAACGCCCCCTGTTGCCAGGCATCCGCCCGGCATGCCATGCGGGCGTTTTGTCATTTTTGCCGAGAAGAACCCATGACCAGTCGTACCGTGCCGCTGGACGGCCCCCTGCATGATTACCTGATGGCCATCGGCCTGACCGAGCCGCCCGTCATGCGCGAACTGCGCGAATTCACTGCCGGCCATCGCATGGCCAAGATGCAGATCGCTCCGGAGCAAGGGCAGTTCATGGGGTGGCTGACACGGCTGCTGGGCGTGCGGCGTTATCTGGAAGTGGGCGTATTTACCGGCTACAGCACACTGGCCGTTGCTCTGGCCATGCCGGATGACGGTCAGGTGGTTGCCTGCGACCTTAGTGTCGAATTCACCGACATCGCTCGCGATTACTGGCGCAAGGCCGGCGTGGAGCAGCGCATCCGCCTGGTGTTGCAGCCGGCATTGCAAACCTTGCAGCAGCTGCTGGACGAAGGCCAGGCCGGGCAGTTTGACCTGGCTTTCATCGATGCCGACAAACCGTCCTATCAGGATTATTTCGAAGCCTGCCTGCAGCTGGTACGGCCAGGCGGGGTGATTGCCATCGACAATATCTTCCTGTCCGGCCGGGTGGTCTCCCCACAGCCGCAAGATCCGCCCGGTGTGCATCTGGTGCATGCCTTCAATGCCCGCCTGCAGCAGGATGCCCGCGTCCGGCATTGCGTGCTGCCCGTCGGTGACGGCCTGACGCTGTGCACCCGCTTGTAAAACCGGCCCGGCTGGCGAACTTTCCCGCCGGCAGGGCGGTCAGACCCCTTTTTTGTTAAGCAAAATGTTCTGTCATCCGGCCTGCCCGGACGCGGTGCTAAGATGGCAGACTGAACTCTTGTCCGGACCCACATGCTGAATCGCCGCCCCCGCCGCCAAATGAACCAGATGAACGTGGTGCCCTACATCGACGTCATGCTGGTATTGCTGGTCATCTTCATGGTGACGGCGCCCATGTTTACCCCCGGCGTGATCCAGGTACCCAGCGTATCGCAAGCCGCTGCACTGGATGTCCCGCCGCTGGAAGTGGTGGTGGAAGCGGGGAACAAGGTGCATATCAAGGATGGCGACAAGAGCATCGCCGTGGAGTCCGATGCTCTGGATGCCTTGGCGCAGCAGGTTGCTTCATTGCTGGCCGGTGCTGACCGTCCGGTTGCCATCTCGGCTGACAAGGATCTCAAGTATGCCGAAGTGGTGTCCGTGGCCGATGCCCTGCACAAGGCCGGCATCAAGCGCGTGGTCCTCACCGTCAAGCAGCAGAATCATCAGTAAGGCATGAAGCGCACCGATACCTCACCGTCCTGGTCCTTGCTGGCCTCCTTGCTGCTGCACGTGGCAGTGGGCGGGCTGATGCTGTGGGCCGGGCTGGCCAGCCAGCAGCCGGTCAAGCAAGTGCCGCTGGCCCTGGAATTGTGGAGCAGCCCGCCGCCCGCTCCCCCTGAAGTGACCGAGCCCGTCCCTGCCGCCAAACCGGTGCAGCCGGCCCCGGTCATCACGCCCCCGGCGCCACCACCAGCGCCTCCGGCTGAGGTGAGTCTGGGTGCCAGGAAAAAGCCGGAGCCCAAACCGCGACCCGAAGTAAAACCACCACCGGAGCCGGTGAAGAAGCCTGAGCCGGTACACAAACTGCTGCCGGAAAAGCCCAAACCCGAACCGGCAAAGAAGGTTGAAGTAGAGAAAAAGCCGGAGCCGGTTAAAAAACCGGAAAAAACAGCCAAGCCTGTGGAGAAGCCGCCACTCAAGCCGGCCCCGCCTACGGTTGTGGACAAGAAAGTGGCCAAGGCCGCGCCAGCCCTTGCTCCGGGCAAGGGCAGCAAGCAGGCCAAGACGTATAACAATGAGGCTGATGATCTGCTGTCCTCGCTGGACAGCTCCAATACAGGTCACAAGCCTAATGCCCGCAGCACGCAGGCGGGCAGTGCCAATGGCGTGGCCGGTGGCTCGGTGAATGGTTCGGCAGCCGCCAAGGGCGGCTGGATGGATAAGGTCAAGGCCAAGATCACTCCACTGGTGCAGATTCCGCCGGATCTGAGCGGCAATCCCAAGGTGGTCGTACTGGTTACCCTGCTGCCCACGCTGGAAGTGAGCAAGGTGCAGGTGATCGGACCTAGTAATAGCAGTGCTTACAATGAGGCAGTACAGCGCGCCATCTGGGAAGCACGTACCTTCCCCAGCCTGCCGCCAGGGGCCAATTTCAACGATGGCTAT
>JAFANL010000033.1 GCA_019232735.1 Aquitalea sp.
GCGGCACAACCGGCCGCCACCAGCAAGAAACCTTGTCTACGCGATAAGCGAATACTCACGACATCCCCTTGTGAATGTTTTATGGTGTTAGGAAAGCTTTGAGATTTTAGTACTAGTTCAAAGTTCCAGAAATTGTTTGATCGCCTCTTTCTGATTGAGCGCATCCTTGTAACCCAGCGCAATCAGTGCCCGACAATAGCCCGGCTCGAACAACAGATAGGTAGCCAGCGTCATGCCACGCTGGCGCGTCCCCCCCGCCCCCTTCATCAGAAAACGCAACACCGGCGGAAATTCGTGCGCATACTGATAGGCAATGCTTTCCAGCGACTTGCTGGGACTGAGCATGAAAACCTCCACCTGCTTCAGATTGGTCTGGGCACATAATTCCTGATACCCATCCAGCAAGGACACCGTGTGATTGACCCGCAGCAGGCGCTCCATGTCCATGGACATGCTGTCGATGAACACGCTGTTGAGCAAGTGGCCAAAAATCTGCGCCGGCGTTGGTGCATACCCCGCGGCACGCCGCTCCACCCCATCCGGCCGTTGACTGGCCAGACCAACAATGAACAGCTTTTCCGCCCCCAGATGCAGAGCCGGCGACAGCGGCGTCATCTGCCGGATCGCCCCATCGCAATAATGCAGCTTGCCGATCTGGGCCGCAGGAAAAATCAGCGGAATCGCCGATGTGGCCATCAGGTGATCCAGCGAAATCCGTTCACGCACACCAATGCGCTGATGCCGCGTCCACTCTTCAATACCGGCCAATCCCTCGAAAAAAGTGACCGACATGCCAGTACTGAAACAGGATGCCGTCAGTGCCAGCGCCTGCAGTGCACCTTGCTCCACAGAGTGCTGGATACCATCCAGCGGCATGGTGCGGGCCAGAAAATCGCGCAATGGCGCATTATCCAGAAAGCTTTTCGGATTGCGCCAACCGTGCCCACCCGTCGCAATGGAGATACCAAAATGGAAAAAGGTCTTGAGGAAGTATGTCAGGCTGGCGTCATAGACATTGCTGATATGCAGCTGCTTCCACATTTGCGCCAGAAAGCGCACCGATTGGCGGTAGTTTGTGGCCCCTGCAGCCAGCGCCACCGCATTGATGGCCCCCGCCGAGGTACCACAGATGATGGGAAACGGATTGCGCTCCGGCTCCGGCAACAGCCGTGAAATGGCCAATAGCACACCGGCCTGATAAGCCGCCCGGGCGCCGCCACCAGACAGCACCAGACCGACCTTCCCTCTCCCCGACATAGTGCACCTCGCTGCGGATGCATTGTTTATGCTTATAGGCATAGCTGGAAAACGGCTGCCATGGCAAGCAGCCGACCTCCAGAATCAGCCTGGCCCTGCTTAGCCTTCGCCCGCCACCGTCATCGATTCAATCAGCACCGAACCCATGATCTTGCCACCGCGCATCAGGGTATCTGTCCCCACCGCCACCATGCGCTGGAACATCTCGCGCAGATTGCCGGCGATCGTGATCTCTTCTACCGGGTAGGCAATCACGCCATTCTCTACCCAGAACCCAGCCGCCCCGCGTGAATAATCGCCCGTGACGGTATTAATGCCGTGCCCCAGCAGTTCGGTAACCAACAGACCAGTACCAACCTGCTGCAACAGCTCGTCAAAGCTCTCGCCCGTGCTATGCACCAGCAGATTGTGCGGACCGCCAGCATTACCGGTAGTCTGCATGCCCAGCTTGCGGGCCGAATAACTGGCCAGCATATAGCCTTGCAGCACACCCTGATCGATCAGGCGGCGCGACGAAGTCTCCACCCCTTCGCTATCAAAGGCCCCACTGGACATGCCGCGCAGCACGAAAGGATCTTCATCAATGATGATATTGGGGTGGAAAACCTGCTGCCCCAGCGTATCCAGCAGGAAAGAAGACTTGCGATACAGACTGCCGCCGCTGATGGCTGACACCAGATGGCCCAGCAGCGAAGCCGCCACCGGCGCCTCGAACAGCACCGGATACTGACCGGTTTTCACCCGGCGCGCCGACAGCCTGCGCACTGCACGCTCGCCGGCAATACGGCCCACCTTGAGCGGATCGTCCAGATCAGCCGGATGGCGCGCAGCCGAATACCAGTAGTCGCGCTGCATGGAACCGCCCTCTTCCGCCACCACGGCAGCAGAAAGGCTGTGGCGACTGCCCGGGTAACCGGCCATGAAACCATTGCTGTTGGCATAGATGAAATGACTGGCCTGCGCCGAAACCGAAGCGCCCTCGGAATTGCGGATGCGCGCATCCACCCCACGCGCGGCGTCTTCGCACTGGCGCGCCAGTTCGATGGCCTGCTCTACCGGCAGATCCCAGGGGTGGTACAGGTCCAGATCGGGGAAGTCGGTCGCCAGCAACTGACGGTCAGCCAGGCCGGAGCAATCGTCCTCGGCCGTAAAACGGGCAATATCCAGCGCAGCCTGCACCGTATCCTGCAAAGCCTGATCGGAAAAGTCCGAGGTACTGGCATGGCCCTTTTTCTGCCCCAGATAAACCGTGACCGAAACGCCCTTGTCCTGGTTGTATTCGATGGTTTCCACTTCACCCAGACGCACGCTGACAGTCTGGCCACGTCCTTCGGAAACGTCGGTCTCGGCAGCGGAAGCCCCTTGCTGCCGAGCCAGCTCCAGCACGCGACTGGCGATGCCTTGCAATACGTCTTTACTGAAACTGAATGTGTTGTCTGCCAATGTCTTATCTACCATGATGTATTTTGCCTTGCCGATGACGCGACACTGTCGGAACAGCACCACGCCGGACGTGTTTGCACGGGAAGCGACACGCCTTTTCCGGTATCATACCAGCCTTGAAAACCGTAGAGACTTTTGCACGATGACTGACTACCAGGACGACAGCCTGCCTGATGGCATGATCAGCAAGTCCCAGCGCAAGCGCGACATGGACGCGCTGCAGGATCTGGGCAAGGAGCTGGTCGAACTCTCCAAGGATACGCTGAAGAAAATGCAGCTGCCCGAGGATTTGCTGACTGCCATTCTGGACTACAAGCGCTTTACCGCCCACGGCGCACTGCGCCGCCAGCTGCAGTATATCGGCAAGCTGATGCGTGACGTCGATCCCGAACCCATCCGCCAGTACCTGCTGGTGATCAAGGGCGAATCCGCCGAGCATATCGCCTGGCAACATCTGCTGGAACGCTGGCGCGAACGCTTGATGAGCGACGACAAGATGTCGGCCACCTTCATCAACGAATTCCCCGGTGTCGATCCGCAACAGCTGCGCACACTGGTTCGCAATGCACGCAAGGAACAGGCCGAAAGCAAGCCGCCCAAGTCCTTCCGCCTGCTGTTCCAGCTGATCAAGCAAGCCATTCCCGAGCCGGGCAAGCCGCGCCAGCACATGGACACCCCTGAAGAAGACAGCTTCGGAGACGATGCGTAATGCTGAAAATCGGTCTGGTATCGGTATCGGATCGCGCCAGTAGCGGCGTGTATCAGGATCAGGGCATTCCCGCCCTGGAAGCATGGCTGGCCGCCGCGCTGGCCAGCCCCTTCGTCACCATCGCCCGGTTGATTCCGGACGAGCAGGCCGATATCGAGGCCACGCTATGCCAGTTGGTGGATGAAGAAGGCTGTCACTTGGTACTGACTACCGGTGGCACCGGTCCGGCACCGCGTGACGTCACCCCGGATGCCACCTTGGCGGTGGCTGATCGGGAAATGCCCGGTTTTGGCGAGCAAATGCGCCAGATCAGCCTGCGCTTTGTTCCCACCGCCATCCTGTCGCGCCAGGTGGGCGTGATTCGCAAGGGAGCGTTGATTCTCAACCTGCCGGGGCAACCCAAGGCCATCAAGGAAACCCTGGAAGGCCTGAAGAACGAACAGGGCGAAACCCTGGTACCCGGCATCTTTGCCGCCGTGCCTTATTGCATCGACCTGATCGGTGGCCCCTATGCCGAAACCCGGCCCGAGATCGTCAAGGCTTTCCGGCCCAAATCCGCCCAGAAGCCGCCTGCTGCCTGATGCCCTACCAGCCGCCATCGTGGCTGCCGGACGGGCATAGCCAGACCATCTGGCCGGCACTGATGATACGCACACCACGGCCGGCCTATCGACGCGAGCAGTGGCCCACGCCGGATGGCGGCAGCATCGCACTGGACTTTGTCGACGGCACGCCCGGCAGCCCGCTGGTGGTTCTGTTTCACGGACTGGAAGGCAGCAGCGACAGCCACTATGCCCGCGCCCTGATGCACGAAGTCACCCAATGTGGCTGGCATGGCGTGGTGCCACACTTTCGCGGATGTGGTGGCATGGACAATCCCTTGCCCCGTGCCTATCACGCCGGCGATGCCGCCGAAATCCGCTGGATACTGCACACCCTGGCCCCACGCTACCCGCGCATGGCCGTTGCTGCAGTGTCGCTGGGGGGCAGCATGCTGCTGAACTATCTGGCGGAGGATGGCGACCAAGCCCTGCCCAGAGCTGCGGCGGCCATTTCCGCGCCGCTGGACCTGGTTGCCGCCAGCACGCGGCTGGATCGTGGCCTGGGCAAACTGCTGTACACCCGTATGTTCATGCGCACGCTCAAACCCAAGGCCCTGGCAACCTTGCAGCAGCATCCCGGCTTGTTTGATGGCCAGCGCCTGCGCCAGGCACGTACCTTCATCGAATTTGATGATCTGGTTACCGCGCCCTTACATGGCTTTGGTACCGCGCTGAACTACTGGCGGCGCGCCAGCAGCAAATCACGCCTGCGGCAGATCAGCTGCCCCACCCTGGTACTGAACGCGCGCAATGATCCCTTTCTGCCCGCCAGCGCCCTTCCTGCTGCGCACGAAGTCAGCCCGCAAGTCCAACTGGAATTCCCGCAACACGGCGGTCACGTCGGCTTCGCCAGTGGACGCTTCCCCGGCCATATCGATTGGCTGCCACAACGCATCCTGCAGTTTTTCCAGCCCTATTTGTGAGCCCCGCCCGGCATCACCGGGCCGCGATAACATTGCCAAAGCCGGCTCAGTTCTGCATGATGTCCGTTTTGGTTGAACGCATCACCACAGGCTTACAGAATGTCCGACATCCTCAACACCATCGTCGCCACCAAGCATCAGGAAGTCTCCGCCGCCCTGCAGTCCCGCCCACTGGCCGAGGTACGCCGTGCCGCAGAACTGCGCGCCACCGACAAGCGTGATTTTGTGGCCGCCATCCGTGCCAAGCATGCCCTGGGCCAGCCGGCGGTGATTGCCGAAATCAAGAAGGCCAGCCCCAGCAAGGGCGTCATCCGTGCCGACTTCCAGCCGGCGGCCATTGCCGCCAGCTATGCCGCCGCCGGAGCAGCCTGCCTGTCGGTACTGACCGACAAACAGTATTTCCAGGGTGATGCCAGTTATCTGGAGGCTGCACGTGCAGCCTGCCATTTGCCAGTCCTGCGCAAGGACTTCATGGTGGACGCATATCAATTGTACGAAGCCCGCGCCATGGGGGCCGACTGCATCCTGCTGATTGCCGCCGCACTGCCGCTGGCGCAGATGCGTGATTTCGAGGCCCTGTCGCGCGAACTGGGCATGGCGGTACTGGTAGAAGTACACAATGAAGCAGAACTGGAGCAAGCCCTGCAGCTGGACACCGAACTGATCGGCGTCAACAACCGTAATCTGCGCACTTTTGAAGTCAGCCTGGCCACTACCCTCAAGTTACTGCCTGGCATCAGCAATGGTCGCATCGCGGTGACTGAAAGCGGCATCCTGACACAGGATGATGTCCGCCTGATGCGCAATCACGCTGTCCATAGCTTCCTGGTCGGCGAGGCCTTCATGCGTCAGGATGACCCCGGCGCGGCCTTGGCCAGCCTGTTCTTCCCGCAGGATTAAGCGCCGCCAACAAACAAGCTGTTGCGGCCTTGCACGGCCCAGCCAGACAGCCTGTACGGTCTGCATCGGCGCGCCTTGTCTCCGGGACGCTACGCTATTTGGCAAGCCACCCCAAGTCGACGCCACTCTGCGGCGTCACACTACCAAACGGCCACCTCGCGGTGGCCGTTTTGCATGCGCTAGTAATCCGCCCCCAGGTAGATATAGCCGCTCAACTTGCCATTCTTGGCATTCCCCACGCCCAGGAAGAAAGGCCCCAGAATGGTGTCCGCTGCCAGGAAGACCGACCCGGCCGGAATCCACTGCGTGTTCTGGCCATCTGCGACATTACTCCACACCCGCCCCACTTCGGCAGACACCCCGGCATACAAGCCACTCCCCAGCACGGAAGGCAGCGAGGCTGCCCGCCAATACACCATCAGTCGCGATAGTGCCACCTTCTCACCCAGCAGCTCGCCGGTCTGGTAGCCGGTCAGATTCAGAAAACCGCCCAGCGATTCCAGCCGGTAATCATCCGGCTTGCGGTCAATAATGCCTTTGGCCTTGCCCGTCAGACGGAAGGTGATGTCACCGAATGTTTTCACGCCCTCGACGATGGCATCATAATCGCGACTGCTGTTATAGCTACCCATGGCCGGCAGTGCCGAAGTCACCACCGTATTCATGAAATACCCGGCGCGCGGCCAGCGTGGATTGTCAAACTGGTCAATCACCAGCTTGGCGCGGACCCCGGCATAGCTGTGGTTGATCGTACCAGGCAACAAGGCACTATCGCCCAGTGACAGATAGCTCTCCACGCGCGAGTCAAACAAGCCCAGACGGAATTCACCATAACGCCCCAATACCGTACCAATATCGGCATTGACTGCGGTGATGCCATTGCTGACTTCCGCATATTTGACGTGGTTGGCATCATAAAAAGACAACGGTTGCTGCTGATAGCTCAGCGACACCGCGGCAAACAGCGGCGTGTCATAGCTCCATGGCTGGTACAACTCGGTCTTGAACAGCTTGTCCTTGCCAACCGTCATTTCATTGCGCCAGGAACCTCCGGCAGCATTCAGCCAGTTGCGCTGGTAGGAAGCCAGAAAGCTGAAACTGGAATCGCCAGGCGTGGCGCTATCCAGGCTCAGACCAAAGTGCAAGGCATTGGGACCTATGCTCTTTTCCAGCGGCATCACCGTCATCACGTTGCGCCCATTACTGGAATCGATGGAATAGCTGAGCTGGTCGTAATCGCCACCGGCAAAAATATCCCGCAGCTTTTCCCGCACACTGCTGACAGACTCACCTGCTGCGGCGCCGGAAACCACCGCAGTCAGGCCATCCACATTCACATAGCGGCTGTCACTCTTGACCCGGACATCGTTCACTACCGGATTGGGTGGCAGCTTCAAGCGCTCCTGCCAGGCGGTATAACGCTGCGGACTGATGGCATAACGTGCCAGCTCTTGCGACTGCGCACTGGCCGCTACCACGCCACGCTGGATGATTTCCTGGTTTTGTCCAAACGATGCGGTGGTATACCCGTTCAGATCCGGCCGGATCAACACATCACCCGGACTCAGCAAGGCCAGTTGTTCTTTGACATTGCGGCTCATCATCAGATTGGAGGTCTGGGCCACGACATCAAACAGGCTGTTGATCTGATCCTTGGACAAGGTCGGGGTACTCACGTCCACCACAATCAGATGCTTGGCACACTGCTTGACATCCTGGATCGGCAAATTGCGCGCCAGACCGCCATCCACCAGCAAGCGGCCATTGGTTTCCACCAGATCAAACAAGCCGGGTACCGCCATGCTGGCACGCAGCGCATCGGCCAGTGGCCCCTTGTCAAACACCACGGCCTCGCCATTGGCCAGATCGGTTGCCACCGCACGGAAGGGAATCGGCAACTGGTCAAACGAATCCAGTTGCCGGTCCCGGGTAAGCTTGCGAATGAACATTTCAATTTGCTGGGAATTGATGGCGCTGCGCGGCACGCGCAATTGACCATCCTGAAAACCGAAAGTCACATCAAGATAATTTTTGTAATCATCCCGCTTTTTATCGTAGGGAATATCGCTGCGCGGCAAGCGCCCGGATAGCAATTGATCCCAATTGGCATCGCGAAAATCAGCGGCCATCTCATCCAGATCCATTCCATTAGCGTACATCCCCCCCACTAATGCGCCGGCGCTGGTTCCGGCAATACAACGGATCGGCACATGCAAGCGCTGCAGTTCTCGCAATACCCCCAAATGAGCAAAACCACGGGCGCCACCGCCCCCCAGCACCACGCCAACCCCCTCGTCCGGTTCCAGTTCAAAAGTCTGGGCCTGGGCCGACAAAGTCAGCAGTGCAGCCGTGATCAACAGCAGTTTGGGCAGTTGATTCAAAATTCTCTTTATTGCTGAAGGCATATTTCGGTAAAAATTGGGAAATTACTCTTTCGTCGAAGCAATACAGTGACGTAAGATATAGTGACATACCTTCGACAAAACATAGAGCCCAAATAAAGCAAGGCACAATGTTCGATTTTAAATCTCTCGTCAGCTCCCTGCTTACAAAAAACTCCCTGGCAACGGGAATCGCCCAATCGGCGACCCTGCTGGTGAGGGATCTGCCGCAGACCGAATACTTTACCGCGCTGGTGGAAATCATCAAGGCGGTATCGAAAATCAATGCAGATACCGATATCTCGCTGAAAGAGCGCATCAAGACGCTGATCTACGTCGATGATAAAGCGCACAATATCCACCACCAGCTGTGCCAGGACTTTCTTGCCGCAGCGCCGGGCAGCAAAAGCTATTTGCCCACCATCCTGGCATTCTGGCACGAGCTGGCCAACGCCTACCAGATTTGCCTGCGTCTGTTTCAGGCCACGCCGAACAACAGCATGGAAGCCGATATCCGGCTGATCACCGCGCGTGGCTTGCATCACCAGATGCGGCTGATTGCCTGGAACTCCTTGCGCTATCTGAAACCGGAAGGTTCGGTATGGCAGCAGGGCTTTCGTTTCTACATGCAGGCAGAAGATGCCGGCATCGCCAGAACCCCCTTGCTGCTGTATCCGGATTCCAATGTTGAAGTGTGCTGCGAGCAATTGCTGGTACAAGGCTGCATGCTGTACCTGGCACAAACCGACAATATGCTGCATCGGGAGATCATCGCCGTTGACCAGTTGATGATGCCATTGAGCCAAGGTATACGTCTGGAAAAACAGGTCCCGGCAGAGTCTCCCGTCTTTGTCATCAATCTGAGCATGCCTGAGCATCCGCAACCCATTCTGCGGGGCATGGCCGGCAAGTGGCTGCGCTACTGGAGTACCAGCGAGTTGACCAGCCAGCTGGCTGACCTGATGTTTGACCTGGACCGCAATATTCCGTCCTCGCTACAGGCACTGGGCGTCAAACTGGAACGCGAGGAATGGCTGGCATTGTGTGAAAAGCTGGCCATCCGCTGGTCGGATGATGGCGGCAAATCGCTGCGCAAATCCGAGCGCTCGCTGCACAGTTCCAATGCTCAGGTCACCATCGGTTTCGAGCGTGCGGCCTTCATCGTCAAGATCCAGGAAGTCGACAATAGCGCCAGCAATACCAGCCAGGAGTGGAAGGTCAACGACATCAGCAGTACCGGGATGGGCCTGACCTTCCTGGGCAAAACGGTGGAACAACTGGCCATTGGCCGCCTGGTGCTGGTCAAGACCGAAAGCCACCCGCTGCTACTGGGCGCCATCCGGCGCATTCTGCGTCAGCAAAATGGCACCAAGGTCGGCATTGAAATCCTGGGGCAAAGTCCGGTCGGGGTTTCATTGAGCGAGCCCGGGGGTGACCGCAGTACGCCCATTACCGCCATTTACATTACCCAACCCAACTCCCGCAAGGGTCAGCGCTGGTTCCTGATGCCCAAGCAGTTGAGTACCCCGGGCAAGGAACTGATTCTGACCGCTCAGGGCAAGTCTTATCTGATCAGGCTGAAGGCACCGCAGCAGGAATTCGAAGACTGCGGCAACAGTGATTTTGACACCTTGTCCAAGGTGGAATAATTCCCGGCCGGCAGCGCCATCTGGCCCGGCCTGCAAAAAGAAAGCCCGCTTACGCGGGCTTCTTTTTTTAACCGTGCATCCGTTTACAGGACCTCAATGATCCCAGCAGCACCCATGCCGGTACCGATACACATGGTGACCATGCCGTAGCCTTGCTGACCGGCATTACGCATGCCATGCACCAGCGTGGCAGTACGGATGGCACCGGTCGCGCCCAGCGGGTGGCCCAGCGCAATCGCGCCGCCATGCGGGTTGATCTTGCTGGTATCCAGTTCCAGATCACGGGTCACGGCCAAGGCCTGTGCGGCAAAGGCC
>JAFANL010000105.1 GCA_019232735.1 Aquitalea sp.
GCGCACGCCACTGAATGGCATTCTGGGCTGCTCGGAATTCCTGCAAGCCACCTTGAGTGACCCGGATGATCTGGAAACCGCAGGCATGATCCACAAGAGTGGCCAGCATCTGCTGACGCTGGTGAACTCGATTCTGGACATGGCCCGTATTGAAGCCGGGCGCATGCCGATGGAAATTGTCGAAGTCCAGCTGGCGCCGATGTTGCGTGATACGGTAGAACTGTTCCGGCCCAAGGCCGAAGGCAAGGGCTTGCAACTGACGCTGAACTACCAGCAAAGTGAGGATGCGCCGGCCACCTGCCGGCTGGATCAGACCAAGCTGACCCAGATTCTGAACAATCTACTGCATAACGCGGTGAAGTTCACCGAACACGGCAGCATCCAGGTTGATGCCCATGTCAGTGCGCGGCAACTGCAACTGGATATTCGCGACACCGGCTGCGGCATCCCGGCCGAACAGCAGCAACTGGTATTCGAGCAGTTCCGTCAGGCCGATGCCTTCCTGACCCGTGCTCAGAGCGGATCCGGGCTGGGGCTGGCACTGGTGAAGGAACTGCTGCGGCTGATGGCAGGCAAGATCAGTTTTGAATCAGAAGTCGGAATGGGCACGGTATTTCACGTCAGCATTCCTCTGGAAGGAAACAAACAATGAGCGCACAGGACACCATCCTGGTCGTCGACGACGACGAAATCAATCGCAAGGTGGCAGGACTGTTCTTGCAACGCCTGGGTTGGAAAACCGACCAGGCCGCCAGTGCCTTTGAAGCGCTGGAACAATTGCAGAAACATGATTATCACTGCGTGTTACTGGATATCAGCATGCCAGGCATGAGCGGCATCGAATTGTGCCGCAAACTGCGCGAGGAACCACGCTGGCAGGATCTGCCGCTGATTGCCTATACCGCGCACGCCATGAGCGACGAACAACAAGCGATACTGCAGGCCGGTTTCGATGCCATCATCACCAAGCCCCTGACGCGCGACAGCCTGATTGCTGCGCTGGCCGTCACACAAGGCTGAGCAGACTCATCCAGGAACGTTTCACCATGCATTTCCCTGCCACATACCATAAGGTGGAACGCTGACCATGCATCGGCCAGATACACCACCATCCCGACCGGCCATCCCGGACATGTCGCCAGCCCTGCTGCAGCAACTGGAGCAACTGGGCGACCTGATTCAGGACTGTACGGCGGACGGACAGCTGCTCCATGCCAATACCGTATGGCTGCACACGCTGGGCTATACCCTGGGCGAGCTGCCTGGGCTGAATGTCTTCCAGCTGCTGGCGGAAGAATGCCATGCCGCATTTCGCCAACAGACCGCATGCATCCTGCGCGGTGAGGTGGCGCCCGTCATCGAACTGGTCATGTACGACCGCACCGGCCAGACGGTTTCGCTGCTGGCCAGCTTCAACCCGCTGTCCGCCGAAAATGGAAAACCAGCCCTGCGCCTGCTGATGCGCGATGTCACCCAGCAGAAAAAACAGGAACTATGGCTGGCTACCTTGCTGAACAATATGGCCGATGGCGTCATCGCCATGGATATGCAGGGTCGGCTCACCTTCATGAACCGGGAAGCCGAACGCATGTTGGGCTGGAGCTTTAATGAGCTGCATGGTCTGAACGTGCACCAGCACATCCATCACCACCGTGCCGACGGTAGTGAACTGGCACTGGAAGACTGTCCCATCTATCGGGCACTACTCGAGAAAAATCCCTTCCACTCCAATGAAGAGCTGTTCTTTTGCAAGGATGGCACACCACTGGAAGTACGTGTCAGCAACACGCCGTTGCTGCTCAATCAGCAGCTGTCCGGCAGTGTCACCACTTTTGCCGACATTTCCGACAGCCGGTTGCGCGAACAAAAACTGCTGCAAGCCACCCGCGCCGCCGAAGCGGCTGCCCGCGCCAAGAGTGAATTCCTGGCCACCATGAGCCATGAAATCCGCACGCCGCTCAATGGGGTGATCGGCATGATAGACCTGCTGATGGACACCTCGCTGGATGCCGAGCAGTCGGACTTCGCCCGTACCATCAAGATGTCGGCCGACACCTTGCTGTCCATCATCAATGACATCCTGGACTTCTCCAAGATCGAGGCCGACGGGCTGGAAATCGAAAATATCGACTTCTCGCTGCGCCAGTTACTGGAGGGCACGGTGGACATCGTGGCCAGCAAGGCTCATGCCAAGGGCCTGACCCTGGCCAGCTTTGCCACGGCCGATGTGCCGGACGGCCTGCTGGGCGATCCAACCCGCCTGCGCCAAATCCTGCTGAACCTGCTGTCCAATGCCATCAAGTTCACCGCACAGGGCATGGTGCTGATTTCCGCCAGCCTGGAGACCGATCAGGCACAAGGCATCCGCTTGCGGCTCAGCGTCAAGGACACGGGGATCGGCCTGAGCGAGAAGGCCATGAGCCGCCTGTTCCAACCCTTCTCCCAAGCAGACAGCTCCACCACACGCAAATATGGCGGCACCGGACTGGGGCTGGCCATCTGCAAACGCCTGGCGGAAGCCATGGGCGGCAGCATTGGTGTGGTCAGCACACCGGATATTGGCTCGGAATTCTGGATCAGCATCCCGGTACAGGCCACGGGCAATGACAGCTGCCTGCAACTGAACGATCGCCAGCATCTGGTGCTGTTGGCTGGTGACCATGCCGAAAACCAGCAGCTGTGGAGCCGTTACCTGGAGAGCTGGGACCTGGCCCACCGCCAGGCCGACAGCCTGGCGTCCTTGCTGGAAATCCTGCGCCAACTGGATGCAGCGGCCAGCAAGCCCGATGTTCTACTGCTGGTGGAACCCTTGCCGGATGCCACACTGGAACAAGCCGTGCAGGCATTGAGCGTGGAAAACATCCCGATGGTGGTCTGCCTGCAGGAACTGGATGCCTCCCGCAAAGCTTCTTTACAGCAGCAAGGCATTGCCGTGCTGCAAAAACCAATGAAGCAATCTTCCTTGCTGGATGCACTGGTGCAGCAATGGAATTCCGGCCAACTGCGCCTGCATACCCAGGAAACCAAACCCCAGCAAGCACGTCAGCGCGCAGAACACCCTTATCGGCTGTTACTGGCCGAAGACAATCCGGTCAACCAGCGTGTTGCTGCCAGCATGCTGCACAAGCTGGGTTATCTGGTCGATGTGGTCAGCCATGGCGTGGAAGTACTGGAAGCCATTGCGCAACAACAATACGATGCCATCCTGATGGACTGCCAGATGCCGGAAATGGATGGGTACGCAGCGACCCAGGCGATCCGTCGCCAGGAGAGCGAGGCTGCTGCCGGCCTGCACTTGCCGATTATTGCCATGACCGCCAATGCCATGGAGGGCGACCGCGCCATCTGCCTGGCTGCCGGCATGGACGACTATCTGCCCAAACCCATCGAATACGCTCGGCTGGAAGCCACCCTGCAGCACTGGCTGCCACTGCAAGCCGACACGCAACCAGCCCAGGCCGCCTCCCCGGCAGCGTCGCCAGTGGGCAGTTTCACCGTACAACGGCTGACCGAGTTTCTGGGTGATGACCCGGCCAGCATTGCAGAAATGCTGGGTATCTTCCGTGACTCCCTGCTACGCTGGCGTGAGCGACTGCGGCTGGACATCCAGACCGGAGGCCGTGAACTGCAACGCCTGGCCCATGAGCTGAAAGGCAGTGCCGCCAATGTGGGCGCCGATGCGCTGGCCACGCTGGCTGGCCGCCTGCATGCCGCCGCCGGAGACAATAATCCGGAGGCCATCCGCGCCCTGGCCAGCCAGATCGAAAGCGAAATGGAGCTCTTGCTGGACTTCATTGCCGCGTACGGAAAGGACTGAACCATGTCGCATGTCATTGTGGTCGACGACAACGACACCAACTTGCTGTTGCTGCGGCATATCCTGCTGAAGCTGGACGGCGTGGCGGTAGACACCTTTTCCGATCCGCTGCAGGCCTTGCAATGGTGTCAGCAGAATGAACCAGACCTCATCTTGCTGGACTACATGATGCCAGAGATCGATGGTCTGGAATTCATGCGCCGCTTTTACGCCCTGCCCCACCGCCAGGAAGTGCCCATCGTCATGGTCACCGCGGATACCGAACGCGATGTGCGTCACCTGGCACTGGAACAGGGCGCGCGTGACTTCCTGACCAAGCCGGTCGACAAGGTGGAGCTCACCGTGCGGGTACGCAATTTGCTGGCCCTGCGCAAGAGCACCCAGCAACTGGCCAACCGCGCCGCCTGGCTGCTGGAAGAAGTCAAACAGGCCACGGCTGAAATCCGGGCCCGGGAGAAGGAAGCCATTCTGCGCTTGTCACGTGCAGCGGAATACCGCGACCCGGAAACCGGTGCCCACCTGCTGCGCATGTCAGCCTATACCCGCCTGATCGCCCGTCAGGTCGGACTGCCGCTGCAAGAGCAGGAAATGCTGCAGGAAGCCGCCCCGATGCACGATATCGGCAAGGTCGGCATCCCGGACGCCATCCTGCTCAAACCCGGCAAGCTCACCGCTGAAGAAATGGCCGTCATGCGCCAGCACCCGTCATTCGGTCATGAGATCCTGACCGGTTCGGTCTCGCCGCTGCTGCAATGCGCCGCCGTGGTCGCGCTCAGTCATCATGAAAAATATGACGGCAGCGGTTACCCGCAAGGCCTGGCCGGCCAGGACATTCCCCTGTGGGGCCGCATCGTGGCCATTGCCGATGTGTTTGATGCCCTGACCTCCGCCCGCCCTTACAAGAAGGCCTGGCCGCTGGACAAAGCCCGGGAATTCCTGATCAGCCAGAAAAACCACCATTTCGACCCCGAATGCGTCGATGCCCTGCTGGCCGTCTGGCCGGAAGTCATCACCATCCGCCAACAATATGCCGACGAATATGATGCCGCCGGCAGCCATGGTCACTTCGCCGCCAAGGGAGATGGCCATGCTTGACTCCATTACCTTCAATGAACTGAAGGTGAGTGGCAATCTGCCCTCCCCCAAGGGCACGGTGTTCAAGATCATGCAGTTGAGCGAGCACAATAATGTGCCGCTACCCGAGCTGATTGCGGTACTGAACACCGACCCGGTGATGATAGGCCGCCTGTTGAAGCTGGCCAACTCGGCGGCTTTCGTGCGCAACCGCCCGGCGGTCGCCCTGACCCCGGACGTGTTGATGTCCATCGGCCTGAACGCCGTGCATCAGCTGGCATTGACCTTTGCCCTGGTGGCGGAACACCGTCGCGGCCTGTGCAAGCAATTCGATTACGACGGCTACTGGTCACGCGCCCTGGCCTGTGGCGCTGCCATGCAACTACTGGGCAATCAGCTGCGGCTGGCCCCAGCGGGAGAACTCTTCACCATCGGCATGCTGTCGTCCATCGGACAACTGGCCATGGCCAGCTTGCACCCGGAAGCCTATGGCGAACTGATTGCCCGTCATGGCGGGCCGTATGCCAGGGTACTGACCCGGCTGGAAAGAGAGCAGTTCGGCTACCATCATCTGGATATCGCCGGTGCGCTGTTGCGTGACTGGGGTCTGCCCAGAATGTTCTGTGACGCCGTCATCCAGCAAGAGGACCCGGACGGCTGCCGGCCAGACAATACCCGCAGCGCCCGCCTTACCGCCTGCCTGCACCTGGCGACCAGCCTGGCCGAAATATTCTTCCTGCAAGGCGGTGCCCGCCAGCAAGCCTATGACGAGGTAAAAAAACTGGCGACGCGGCTGGATATCGACAGCAGCCATTTCCCGCGCTTGTGTGACGACATCGTCCGCGAATGGCGTGAGTGGAATGCCTTGCAGGACATCAGCACGCCGCTGCAGGAGTCCTTTGCCGACATGGAGCGCCGTCAGAGCATGGCGCCTCGGCCAGCCGAGCCAGTCAACCCGCCGCAAGCCCTGCACATTCTGGTGGTGGAAGATGAACCCAGCCAGCGGATGATGCTGCAACGGCTGCTGCAGTTGCTGGGGCACCAGGTAGACGTGGCCGCGGACGGAGAAGAGGCCTTCGAGGCAGTACTCAGCAAGCGCCCGCAACTGGTGATCACCGATCTGGACATGCCCAAGCTGGATGGTATGCAGCTGATCCGCCGCCTGCGCGCCATTCCGGAAGGTCGTCAGCTTTACATCATTGTGCTGACCATCCTGGACAATGAAGACAATCTGGCCGAGGTGTTCAGCTGCGGTGCCGACGACTTCATCAGCAAGCCCATCCCGCCCCGCATTCTGCAAGCCCGCTTGCAGGCCGGTCAGCGCATCATCCAGGAGCAGCAGAATCTGCAACAGGAGCAGGAGCAGCTGCGTCGCCATCTGCAGGAATTGTCGCTGGATAACCAGTTGGCACAAGAAGCGGCACAGACCGACGGACTGACCGGCCTGTACAACCGTCGCTATGCCATGCGCTATCTGCCGCAGATCTGGGATGAAGCCCAGCACAGCCAGCAAGCCCTGTCGGCACTGATGCTGGACATCGACCACTTCAAGGTGATCAATGACGAGCACGGTCACGATGTGGGTGATGCCATCCTGCAGGAGTTCGCCAAAATCCTGCAACTGCTGTGCCGCCGCTCGGACATCATCTGCCGCTTTGGTGGGGAGGAGTTTCTCATCGTTCTGCCTGACACCAGGCTAACCACGGCCATCCAGGTCGCCGAACGCATCCGCACCACGCTGGCAGGCCGCAATATGCTGGCCACCAGTCTGGCCCTGAAGATGACGGTCAGCATCGGCGTGGCAGAAAAGCAAGCCGGGCAGGCCAATATCGAAGCCTTGATCAAGGCTGCCGATCAGGCGCTGTACCAGGCCAAGCGCAGCGGACGCAACCGGGTGGAAGCGGCACTCTGAAGCAGGGCCAGCAGCAACAAGGCCAACCCGAAACGGGTTGGCCTTTTCACTTGGTGCTCAAGAATAATGATAAGACTGACACACGGCCAGGGTAGCGCAACCACACGGTTTCACGCCGCCTGACTTGCCGCCACCACCGAGCCCTTACAGATCCTCGGTTTGCGCCCAGCCTTCCCCACTGCCACGATGGAAAACCTTGTCACTGGGAGCCAACTCGCCCGCCCCCAGAATAGCCAGTTGCTGCACGGCCTGATAGACCGGCGCAAAGTCAACGGCGGTGGCATCAAACAGCTGCCGGAAGCTGTCGATGACAAAGTAGGTTTTCTGGAAGGTATCGATACGGTAGCGGGTGCACATCAAACGCTGCAGATCGAAACCAACGCGATTGGGGCTGGCACTCTCCAGGCAGTACAGCGACTCCGACTTGCTGGACAGGATGCCGGCACCGTAAATGCGCAGGCCGTCCGCGGTGTTGATCAGGCCAAATTCCACCGTGTACCAGTACAGGCGAGCCAGCAGCGGCAGGAAGCCCAGATCTTTCGCCCGCATGCCACCCTGGCCATAGGCCTGCAGGTAGTCGGCAAACACCGGGTTGATCAGCAAGGGGACATGACCGAACAGGTCATGGAACACATCCGGCTCCTGCAGATAATCCAGCTGCTGAGGCTCGCGCAGCCACCAAGTCACCGGGAAGCGGCGATTGGCCAGATGCTCGAAAAAGACATCATCAGGAATCAGTCCCGGCACGGCCACCATGCGCCAGCCGGTGGCCGCCATCAATTTCTGGTTCAGGCGGGCAAAATCGGGCACCCGGTCGGCATCGACATCCAGCTGCTGCAGGCCCTGCATGAATTCCTCACAGGCACGGCCAGGCAACATGGCGCACTGGCGACGATACAAGGTGGCCCAGGTGGCATGATCCTCGGCACTGTAACGCTCCAGTGGCTGTGGCAAGGTGTAGTCGACAGGATCGTGGCTCAGTCCCTGGTTCTTGCGCGTGGTGATGTCGGGGACGACAAAATCGCTACGGTCGTTCATGGCAGCAAATCCGGCAGGTGGTGATGCTTTCAGTGTAGGTCCTGACGCTTGCGGCGGGTCCGCAAGTTTTGCTTTCTGTACGCAGTATTTGCATAATTACCGCATCAAACTACGACACAATGCGGAGAATCTGCATCATGGAACTGGATCGCTTTGACTGGCAGATTTTGCAGGCCCTACAGCAGGATGCGCGCAGCACGCACCAGAAACTGGCGCAGCAGATTCCCTTATCGGCCTCGCAAATTGGCCGCCGCATCCAGCGCATGGAAGAAAACGGTGTGGTGCAAGGCTATCAGGTGACCCTGCTGCCAGAGAAAATCGGCCTCTCTGTCATGGCCTTTGCCCATGTCAGCCTGGAACGACACAGTGAGAATTCACTACGGGAATTTGCCCAGGCCATCGATGCCTTGCCCGAGGTGCTGGAGTGTTATGCCACCGCCGGCGAGGCCGATTACCTGCTGCGCATCGTGGTGGAGGACCTGCCCTCGCTGTCGCGCTTCGTGATGAACCGGCTGATGCAGCTGTCACTGGTACGCAGTGTGAAATCCACCATCATCCTGGACGCCATCAAACACACCAGCAAGCTGCCATTGCCCCACGGCAGGAGCTAGTGCAGCAGCACTCAGCCACTAGGCTGCTCATCCTTGGTCTGGTGCTCCGGCATCGGACGGATTTCGTGCAGCAGGCCAAAATCGACATGATCCTCACCGCCCTCGTCGGTGTAGAGCAGGTCCTGATACTGGTAGTGCCAGCGGATGTCGTCATGCTCGAAAACATGGCGCGCCGCCATGGTCTGGCGGGTGATTTCATCATTGCCGCTGATGGACAGCACAAAGCCGGCTTTCAGATCGGCCAACTCCTCGACACCCAGGCCATGCAGGGGGCTTTTGTCATCGATGACATGAATCAGCGTCCAGCTCAGTACAAACATCGGGTGATGCTGGCGTTGCAGCTTGAGATCATGCAGTCGCCGCATGCGGGTCCCTTCGCTGCTGCGCGTGTTGAACAGGACCTGCAACTGCGCCTGGGCGTCGACGATCACATTCTGGCGGGCATTGGCGGCACGCATCATCAGCGACAGCTGGCCGTCCATCTGCCGGATCACCGGATGGCGGGAGAACACGATACGTGAGCGCGGCAGGGAAAAACGGGCAAAGGTCACGCCGGTCACCAGCGCCAGGCTCATCATGCCCAGGAAAATCTCCAGCATGCTGATGATGTGCGCATAGACCGTTTGCGGATGCATGTCGCCATAGCCCACGGTCGCCAGGGTTTCCACACTGAAGAAGAAGGCCCCCCAGAAACCCTGGGGAAACTGGTTGGCAATGCTGTCGGCTTGCAGCTGGTACAGGGTGGCAAACAGCAGGTTCAACATGGAAAACAACATGGCAATGGCAAGATAGAATCGCGGCCAGCTCATGGTCATGCAGACATAATAGATATCATGCCCCAGCCGTAACGGCAGCCGGTGTACATGGATGGTGCGTCCGCCCACCTCGATCTGCCGCATCCGCCCACCTTGTTGTTGCATCGCCGTTTTCCTGTGGTTGTTGCGGCACATTGTGTGCAGCCGGCCCGCCAGCGTCAATCCATGTCCAGCGCCCGGTCTTGGACGCTTCAGGCCATGCTCTGGCATGATAGCCGCCATGAGCACCCACTCTGCCCTGATCCTGCTGCTGCACATCAGTCTGCAAATCCTGCTGATCCTGCGTGTGCTGCTGCGCCCCTATCGCGACCCCGCCGCCCGCATCGCCTGGACGGTGGTGGTGGCCACCATGCCCTTTATCGGCATCCTGGCCTATCTGTTGCTGGGCGAAGTCAGCATTGGCAGCCGCCGCATGGCCAGACTGGCGCGCATCCAGCGCCAGCTGCCACCGTTGCCAGCACTGGAGCATGCCTGGCCTGCACTGCCACTGCCTGCGGATCAGGCCCAGCTGTTTCATGTCGGCCAGTCCATCAGCGGCTTTGTGCCCTGTGCGGACAATCGGGCACAGCTGATGGCAGATTCCAACAGCACCATCGACAGCATGGTGGCGGATATTGATGCCGCCCGCGTCCATGTGCATCTGCTATTTTATATCTGGTTGCCGGACCACAATGGCCGCAAGGTGGCACAGGCCTTGATGCGTGCCGCAGAACGGGGCGTGGCATGCCGCGCCATGGCCGATGCAGTCGGCTCGCGCGATTTGCTGCACTCGGTGCTGTGGCGGGACATGCAGGCTGCCGGCGTGCAGCTGGCCATTGCCCTGCCGGTTGGCAATCCCTTGCTACGTCCCTTCAGCGGTCGTATCGATGTGCGCAACCACCGCAAGATCGTTGTCATCGATCATCACGTCGGCTACAGCGGCAGCCAGAACTGTGCCGACCCAGAGTTTCGTATCAAGCCACGCTTCGCCCCCTGGGTGGATGCGATGATACGCATCGCCGGCCCGGTGGTCGGGCAGATGCAGCGCCTGTTTGCCACGGACTGGATGCTGGCCCGGCAGGAAGACCTGAGCCCGCTGCTGGCAACACCGGTCGCGCTCCCCGAAACAGAAACCGGCTGGCCCGTGCTGGCACAGGCGGTGGGCACCGGCCCCACGGCCCGCCATTCCGCCATGCCGGAGCTGTTTGCCGCGCTGATCTACAGCGCACGCCAGCGGCTTACCATCACCACGCCCTATTACGTTCCCAACGAGGCGCTACAAAGCGCACTCTGTGCCGCCGCCCAACGCGGTGTCCTCACCACCTTGCAGTTGCCCGCCCGCAATGACTCGCTGGTGGTCAGTGCCGCCAGTCGCAGTTACTACGCTGAATTGCTGGCGGCCGGGGTGGTGATTGCCGAATACCATGGCGGCCTGTTACATAGCAAACTGCTGACGGTGGATGAGGATATCTGCCTGATCGGTTCAGCCAACCTGGATCGGCGCAGCTTTGAGCTGAACTACGAAAACAATCTGCTATGTCATGGTCGCGAGCTGACTGCGGCACTGGTGCAACGCCAGCGCGACTACCTGCAGCATTGCAGCCTGGTCAGCGCCGAGGACGTGGCGGCCTGGCCCTTGTCACGCCGCTTGTGGAACAATACCGTCGCCATGCTGGGCCCCCTGCTATAAGTCTCCCGCTCCCTGGCCACCAAACAGGCCGGGCACGGTGTTTTCCTGCTCGAAACGCAACAAGGCCGCCTTCAAGGGCAGGCCACCCGCGTAGCCGGTCAGGCTGCCATCCGCGCCCAGCACACGGTGGCAGGGGACGATCAGGGCGATGGGATTGGTGGCATTGGCACGCCCCACGGCCCGGGCCGCACCCGGCTTGCCCAATGCCAGCGCCAGCTCGCCATAGCTCATGGTTTCGCCATAGGGAATGCGGCACAAGGCCGCCCATACCTGCTGCTGGAAGTCCGTACCATGTGCAGCCAGCGGCAGGTTGAACGCACGTCGTTCGCCACTTTCGTATTCGCGCAGTTGCCGGGCTACGGTGGCAATGGCGGCATCATCACGCCGGCTACCGGACAATACCGCCCGCTGCAACTCATGCTCCAGATGAAAATCCAGCCGTAGCAGCCGTCCTTGCACATCCAGCCACACCATGGCCGGACCAAAGCGGGTCACCACCACGCCATGGCACGCCGCATGCAATGGTGCAGCCAGTGGCGCAGTGGTGGCTCCACGCGGTTCTGGCGCGTCCTCGGCCAACGCCGCCTGGCCATCGCTCCACAAACCATGCTGGGCAAACAACGGTGTGGCAACCGACTGGCGGTGACTGATCCCGGACGCGCTGGCCGCATCGGCGGGTGTGGTCTGACTAAACAGATCGGGAACGGAATGTTTCATATGCTCTCCGTCAGGCTGGCCCACAAATGCAGCGTAGCCAGGCTGCGACAAGGGGAGAAAGCCTGCATCAGTTGTTCGGTCTGGCGCGCATCCGGT
>JAFANL010000192.1 GCA_019232735.1 Aquitalea sp.
TTGATTTTGACGAGCGAGGCTGCTTCATTGCATGATGACTGCCAGCCAATAAGGACAGCCCTCCGGGCGCAAAGGAGATGTGGTGCAACGCGATTATATGGAATACGACGTGGTGATCGTCGGCGGCGGCCCTGCCGGGCTGTCTGCTGCGATTCGCCTGAAGCAAGTGGCCGAACAGAAAGGCCAGGAAATCAGTGTCTGTCTGCTGGAAAAAGGCTCGGAAATCGGGGCGCATATCCTGTCCGGTGCCGTGATCGAAACCGGTGCGCTCGGCGAGCTGATCCCGGACTGGAAAGAAAAAGGCGCGCCGCTGAATACCCCGGCACTGTCTGACCGTTTCCTTTATCTGACGGAAACCGAGTCCATCCAGCTGCCGACCCCGCCGCAGATGCACAATCACGGCAACTACATTGTCAGCCTGGGCAATTTCTGTCGCTGGCTGGGTGAGCAGGCCGAAGCGCTGGGCGTGGAAATCTACCCCGGCTTTGCCGCTGCCGAAGTGCTGTACCATGCCGACGGCTCGGTCAAGGGCGTGGCTACCGGTGCCATGGGCACCGGCAAGAATGGTGATCAGCCGGGCGAACCGGGCATGGAGTTGTGGGCACGCCAGACCATTTTTGCCGAAGGCTGTCGCGGTTCACTCACCAAGATGCTGTTCGAGCGTTTCGCGCTGCGTGACGGTGCCGATCCGCAAACCTACGGTATCGGCATCAAGGAACTGTGGGAAGTAAAGCCGGAAAACCACAAGCCGGGCACCATCACCCATACCGTAGGCTGGCCGGTGGACACCGCCACCTATGGCGGCTCCTTCATGTATCACCTGGAAGATAACCAGGTGGTGGTGGGCTACGTGATCGGTCTGGATTACACCAACCCCTATCTGTCGCCGTTCGAGGAATTCCAGCGCTTCAAGACCCACCCGGCCATCAAGGGTGTGTTCGAAGGCGGTCGTCGCCTGAGCTACGGTGCGCGTGCGCTGTCCGAAGGCGGTATCCAGAGCCTGCCCAAGCTCACCTTCCCGGGTGGCTTGCTGGTGGGTGATACGGCCGGCTTCCTCAATGTGCCCAAGATCAAGGGCACGCATACCGCGATGAAGTCCGCTATCCTGGCTGCTGATGCCGTGTTCGAACTGCTGCAGGCCAATCCGGAAGTGCAGGGACTGGAAGCAACAGGCTATTCCGCCAGCTTCAAGCAAAGCTGGCTGCATGAAGAACTGCACCAGGTGCGCAATATCCGCCCATCCTTCCGCTGGGGCCTGTGGCCGGCCATGATTTACTCGGCCATCGATACCTTCCTGTTCCGCGGCAAAGCCCCGTGGACACTGCGCCACAAGCATGCCGACCACGAAGCACTGCGTCCGGCCAGCGAATGTACCCGCATCGACTATCCCAAGCCGGACGGAGTGCTGACCTTCGATCGCCTGTCCTCGGTGTTCATCTCCAACACCAATCACAGCGAAGACCAGCCTCCGCATCTGAAGTTGAAAGATGCCGGCGTGCCGATCAGCTTCAACCTGGCCAAGTACGATGCGCCGGAACAGCGTTACTGCCCGGCCGGGGTATACGAGATTGTCGGCCAGGAAGAAGGCAGCCCGCGTCTGCAGATCAATGCGCAGAACTGCGTGCATTGCAAGACCTGTGATATCAAGGATCCGAGCCAGAACATCAACTGGTGCACGCCAGAGGGCGGTGGTGGTCCCAATTATCCCAATATGTAAACGGTACCATTCGCATGCTGTTGCAAAAACCCGGCCCCGGCCGGGTTTTTTTGTGCAATGCAATGATTTCTCCGGCCCGGCCTTGACAGTGCCCCACCCTTATTGGCAGGATGGTCGACATGATTACTTTCTCCGCAGTCTTTAACGCCTATTTTTATTGGTACCGCAGCTCACGGCGGCTCCAAGGGGCGTCTCTGGACTAGGAAAAAGTACAAGAGAACGAACAAACCCGATAAATGCCGCCGCGGTCCATCCGGCGGCATTTGTTTTTCCTGCAGACAAATCCAGCGCCGGACCCACCCAGGCAAGCCCGACTGGAGATCCAGGTCATGAACGAAGTCAGTGATGCAAGGCAGATCGCCCGAGAAAGCGCCAATCTGGCGCTGGACGGTGCCGTATGGTCCGTTACCCTGTTGACCGATGGTGAGGCCCTGGCCAACACCGTTGCGCCGCAAGCGGATTGCCTGTATCGCTACCTGCAACGCATGGACCAAGGTGCCGCCACCCCGGTACTGGAATCGCTGTTGCCGGACATTCGTGCCTTTGCCATGCTGCTGGCTTCCACGCGTCGACAGACCGACTGCTCGCCTTGCCGTTTCGCCGATGCCGGCGATTGGCTGGCCGCCCGTATCGCCGTGCTTGAATTAAGCCATGTCGCCGTCACCTTGTCAGAGTTGAGCCTGCTGGATGAAGCAAACCGCCGGCTCAAACTGCTGTCGGACAAGCTATCGCTGGCACTGCCGCTGGCTGCGCCGGTGTTGTTGACGGCTCCGGAGCCAGAGGTGGGGGTCTTGCGCGGTTGGAGCAGGCAACGTCTGAGCGGTATGGTCGGTGCCGCCCATGGCATGCAGTCCCTGCTGATGGCATCGCGTCTGGCCGCACAGCAATGTCGCCAGCGACTGCAGCCCTTCTGGCTGGGCCTGCAGGCACCGCTGGTCAATCGATAATCGGGAGCACGATGGAACTGCTGACGCGCAATGATGAGCGCAAACTGAACAACCTCACCCTGGTGGTGTATATCCTGCAAGGACTCAGCCTGTTTACCGGGGTCCCCATGCTGGTGGGGGTCATCATCAACTACCTCAAGCTGGATGACAGTCGCGGGACATGGTTGGAAAGCCATTTTCGCTGGCAGATCAAGACTTTCTGGCTGGGATTGCTGGGTACGGTGCTGGGCTGGGCATTGGTGTGGATTCTGGTCGGTTTTGCCATTCTCGGCCTGACCTGGCTATGGTGTCTGTACCGTGTGCTGCGTGGCTTCCTGGCTTTCAATGATGGCAAGGCCATGCCCATCTAGTACCGGAAAAAAGACGGGCAACCGTTGCCGGCTGCCCCAAGAGGTCCTGAGCGCGGAGTCAGACTAAGCCTGACCATCAATAAAAAACCGTGTGCTGACACGGTTTCGCGCCAAAGAACCTGCGTCGCTATCACTAAACTGACTTCGCATTGCGGCTTGGTCTGAACGGGACCATCAGCCCGTACGAACGGCCACCATGCTAGTCGTTTGCAGGCGGTTGCGACAGGAAAATGACAAAGGCACTTGTCGCAGGTCAAGTTCTGATCTGCGCGCCAAAACTCCCGACAAAACAAGGCAGTGGCGTAATCACGCCGGCTTTGGCACAATGCGCAACCTCCAGTCTGGTGTGACATCATGCAAAAAGAAGATTTGCAGCGATTGGTCGGCACGCCCATGCCTTTTGGCAAGCATCAGGGCACGCTGATCTGTGATCTGCCCGGCAACTACCTCAACTGGTTTGCTCGTGAGGGCTTTCCCAAAGGAGAGATCGGGCGACTGCTGCAATTGATGCAGGAAATCGACCACAATGGACTGGGTTATTTACTGGACCCGTTAAGAAAGCGTTAAAGCATGGCAATTCAATGGTTTCCCGGCCACATGAACAAGGCGCGCAAAGATGTCATGGAGCGCCTGAAAGACATCGATGTGGTCATCGAAATGCTGGATGCACGCTTGCCGGCGTCCAGCGCCAATCCGATGCTGGCGCGCATGGCCAAGGGCAAGCCGCGGCTGATGATCCTCAACAAGCAGGATCTGGCTGACCCGGCCATCACCAGTCAGTGGCTGGAATGGTATCGCGCCAAGAAACAGACCCAGGCCATTGCGCTGGATGCCGGTGAGCGCGCGCCTTCACAAAAGCTGGTGGCAGCCTGTCGCGAGCTGGCGCCCAATCGTGGCGGGTTGGACAAACCGCTGCGCGTGCTGATTTGCGGTATCCCCAATGTCGGCAAATCCACGCTGATCAATAGCATGAGCAGTCGCAAGATTGCCAAGACCGGCAATATGCCGGGGGTGACCAAGAACGAGCAGCGCATCATTCTGGCTGATGATGTCGAACTCTACGATACGCCGGGCATGCTGTGGCCCAAGATCGAAGTGGAAGAGGGCGGCTACAATCTTGCCGCCAGTGGTGCGGTGGGTCGCAATGCCATGGACGAGGAAGAAGTTTCGCTGGAGCTGCTCAAATACCTGCTGCAACACTATGTGCCCGAACTGACTGCTCGCTACAAGCTGGACGATGTTGATGGCCTGCAAGACTGGCAGGTGCTGGAAATGATAGGACGCAAGCGTGGGGCCATGCTGGGCGGTGGCCGCGTCAATATCCAGAAGGCGGCTGAAATCGTGCTCACCGATTTTCGCGATGGCAATACCGGCCGTATCACGCTGGAACGTCCGCAGGAATGGGTGGTATGGGAGAAGCGTGCCAAGGAGCTGGCGGCGCAGAAAGCCGCTGCCCGTGAAGCCATGATGAGCGAGAAGGAAAAGCGCAAGCACACATCGCGAGGCCCGCAAGGCTGACCGTACTTATCTGGTGTAGCCTGAATATTACTGCCATCCCGTTGGCGGGCTATTCAGGCCATGGTATCGACAATACTGCTATCCGTACTGTCTTGTGCGGCGATATTGCTCAATGCCGGATCACTCTGCCATCCCGTTGGCGGGCTATTCAGGCCATGGTATCGACAATACTGCTATCCGTACTGTCTTGTGCGGCGATATTGCTCAATGCCGGATCACTTTGCAGCAGGCTTCCCCAATTGCTGCTCAAGCCTGCCAGGGTGCCACTGCTGGCGGCTGTTCCCCCCAGTAGTTGATCATCCACCGAAGCTTCGGCCGTTGCCGGGTCGCTGGCCAGGCTGCCTTGCAAAATACCCGCCTGGGTAAAGCTGTTCAACAATCCTGCCGCATCATAGGTGGCACCACTGTCGCTACCGCCTCCCAGGCTGACCACCACGCTTGCGTCCTCCGCGATGCTGGCGGCGGCGT
>JAFANL010000252.1 GCA_019232735.1 Aquitalea sp.
GCCATGTGGTGGCGGTTCTGTACGTCTTTCCAGAAAGTGTCGGCAGCGCCGGCTACGTCGCGGTGCAATACCACCAGGGCCTGTTCGCCTACGTAGTCGAACAGGGTGGCGGTTTCGTCGAAGAAGAGCGGCAGGTAATACTCGATGCCGGCCGGGAACAGATTGGCCGACACTTCTTTATAAATGCGGCTCTTGGACGGGTCGCCCTCCATGCGCTCGCGGTAGTGCTGGCGGAAGGCGGTGACACCGCTTTCATCGGCCGGGTATTCGCGTGCCGGCAGCAGGCGGATTTCCGGTACCGGGTACAGCGTGCGCTGGCTGTCCGGGTCGAAGGTGCGCAGGCTGTCTATTTCCTTGTCGAACAGGTCGATACGGTAGGGCAGGGTGCTGCCCATGGGAAAGAGATCGACCAGGCTGCCACGAATGGAGAACTCGCCCGGGGCCACCACCTGGGTGACGTGCTGGTAGCCCGCCGTTACCAGATCGGTGCGCAGCTGTTCCACGTCCAGCTCCTGCTTGCCCTGCAGCAGGAAGGTGCGGCCCAGCAGATAGCCTACCGGGGCCAGCCGCGTCATGGCGGTACTGACCGGCGCAATCACCACCTGGCATTCGCCACGGTGAATCTGCCACAGCGTGGCCAGCCGCTCGCTCACCAGCTCGCCGTGTGGCGAAAAGTGGTCGTAGGGCAGGGTTTCCCAATCCGGCAGCAAAGCGGCCTTGATGTCGGGCGCAAACCACGGCAACTCGGCCTTCAGCCGCTGGGCGGCCTGGGCATCGGCTGTGAGTACCAGCAGGGTGTGACCAGCCTGGGCGAGGCCTGCCAGCAGGGCGGCATCCAGGCCGTCTGGCAGGGCGGGGCAGCGGGTCTTCTGACCGGCCGGAGCGATGCGGGGCAGTGTGTCCAACATTCTTCTTCACATTCGTGGATCTGCGGGTATTATACCAGCGGGCATTTCATACCAAAGGTGTGTTTGCCATCCATTTACAAGAGGCCAGAAGGCCCGTAACCCGCCAGATATCGGAATCCAATTCAAATAATCACTGCCCCCGTACTGCGAGTGGGTAGCGTCGATGCATGGCTGCAAAGGACTGGGAGAGTGAAAACAAAGGGGAGTATTGCGAGCTGGGCGGTCTTTATCGTCTTTGCCGCAAGCCTGTTGCTGTGGCCCAGGCAGGTACTGGGTGAAATTCCTTTATACGGTTTTCTGCCGCATGGGCTGTTTGCCTGCTGGCTGGTGAAACGTGGCGTGCGCCAGGCCTGGTATTGGCCGCTGGGTGCATTGCTGATCAGCATGCAGTGGCTGCCATGGCAATGGGCTGCTGCCCTGTCCGCATCCTTGCTGCTGCTGTTGCCTGGTGCCAGCATGCTGCGCGCACCGGCGTCCACCTTGCTGGATGGTTCGGCCATTTCCCTGTTGTTGTGGCGACTGCTGGAGATATTTGCCTATCTGGTGGTACCACCGATGGCCGTGCTGGGGGTCTTCTGCTTCTGGCCGGGCAGTCTGCCGGCGACGCTGCAATGGACCGCGCTGGCTGGTGGCTGCTGCATGCTGGCCATGACGTGCTGGCTACCGCTGCTGCGCATGCCCAGCTGGCCTGATCCGCGCCGGCTGCTGGAATTGCTGGTGATCCTGCTGGTGATGCTGGTGGTGTGGGCCTTGATGGTCAGCAGTGCCCAGAACCTGTTCATTCCCCGTCCGGTGCTGTTTTTCCCCTTGCTGGTCTGGGCGGCCTTCCGCATCCGCTTGCTGGGTGCCTGCTTGTCCGGTTCTTTGCTGTGCCTGCTGCTGTCCCTGCCTTGCTTCCTGCCTGGCCTGTATCCGTATGCCGGTGCAACCGAGCTGATGAACGACACCGTGCTGTGTCTGACCTTCATCGTGGCGGCATTGCTGGTGGCCACCCTGAGCGATGTGCAGCGGCGCAAAGAGGATGAGCTGAACGAATTTCGCTCGCGGGTGGAGTCGCTGGTCAACAACAGTCCCAATATGATGTCGCTGAAGGGGCTGGATGGCAGTTTCCTGCTGGCCAACCGCGCATACAGCCGCATGGTGGGGGCCACCGAATACGCCATGCAGGGTCGTTCGCTGGAGGATTATTTCTCTCCGGAGGACGCGAGTCGCATCCGGATGCAGGACGAGGTGGTGCTCAACTGCCTGGAGCCGCGCCAGTTCGAAGAAAGCTTTACCGTGGGAGGCAGCAGTTTCACCATGCTGGTGACCAAGTTCCCGCTGTTTGACAGCCAGGGCCGACCGGCCGGGGTGGGCAGTGTGGATACCGACATCACCCGCAATCGCGAAGAGCTGCAGGCCAAGAAGGAAGCGGAAGACAAATACTGGGCGCTAGTGGAGCAGACACTGGTCGGCATTTACATCATGCAGGACGAGCGGCTGGTGTATGTCAATCCCAAGCTGGCCGACATCGCCGGTTACGCGCCAGAAGAGATGCAGGACATGCCACTGGAGAAGCTGCTGCCGCCCCACGAGGCCAGCCGCATCCGACAGCAGATCAATCGCCGTCTGCGCGACAATATCCAGATCATGCATTACACCACCCGGGCAATCAGCCGCAGCGGACATCTGGTGGATCTGGAAGTGCATAGCCGGCTGGTGGAATACGATGGCAAGCCGGCGCTGATCGGCGTCGTGGTGGATATCTCCGACCGCATCGCCGCCGATACCAATCTGAAACTGGCGGCCAAGGTATTCGAAAACTCCGCCGAGGGCATCCTGATTCTGGACGCCGACACCCGCATCATTGCCGTCAATCATGCCTTCACCCGCATTACCGGTTATGAAGAGTCCGAGGTGCTGGGCAAAGCTTCGCGCATCTTTACCGAAGGCAACGATGGTGCCCGGCAGCAAATGCAGCAGGCCTTGCAACAGGTAGGGCAGTGGCAGGGCGAGATGCTGGACCGGCGCAAGAATGGCGACTGGTATCCGGCCGAGCTGTCCATCTCGCTGGTGCGCGATGGCGGCAGTTCTCACGGCAATTACGTGGCGGTGTTTTCTGACATCACCGTGCGCAAGCAGGCGGAAGAGCGCCTGCAATTCCTGGCCAATCACGACCCGCTGACCCGCCTGCCCAACCGCAGCAGCCTGATTGCCAGCCTGGAACAGGCCATTGTCGACATGAGCGGCGAGCCCAAGGGCTTGGCGGTGATGTTCATCGACCTGGACCGTTTCAAGCTGATCAACGACTCCTTCGGCCATCAGTCCGGCGATGAGCTGCTGCGCGAGATCGCCATTCGCCTGGCCAATTCCGTGGGGGATCGTGGCCTGCTGGCCCGGCTGGGCGGCGATGAATTCACCCTGCTGCTGACCGACTTTGACGATCAGTCCGAACTGGCGGCCCTGGCCGAGGACATCCTCTCGGTACTGGGGCGTGGATTGCGGCTGGAGGAGCACGAGGTATTCGTGACCGGCAGCATCGGCATCAGTGTGTTCCCCAATGACGGCACCGATGCCCGCAGCCTGCTGAAAAATGCCGATGTGGCGATGTACCGTGCCAAGGACGCAGGCAAGAACACCTATCAGTTCTTTGATGCGGAAATGAATACCCAGACTTTCGAACGCCTGTTGCTGGAAAACGGCATGCGGCTGGCGCTGGAACGGGGTGAGTTCGAATTGCACTATCAGCCGCAGCTGAATGCGGCCAGCCGGGAAATGGCCGGAGTCGAGGCCTTGATTCGCTGGCGGCATCCGCAACTGGGTCTGGTGCCGCCGCTGCGCTTTATTCCGCTGGCCGAGGAAACCGGCCTGATCAAGCCCATTGGCGACTGGGTGCTGCAGGAAGCCTGCCGTCAGCTGGCAGCGTGGGATGCCGCCGGCCTGCATGTGCCACGGGTGGCGGTGAACCTGTCGGCGCGCCAGTTCGAACAAAGCACTCTGGTACAGAACGTCGCGCAGGCCTTGCAAGCAGCCGGCCTGGAGGCGGGCCGGCTGGAGCTGGAAATCACCGAAAGCATGATCATGCAAAACCCGGTGGACACGGTGCACCTGTTGGGTGAACTCAAGGCACTGGGGGTATGGCTGTCCATCGATGATTTCGGTACCGGCTATTCTTCGCTCTCCCATCTGAAGCGCTTCCCGCTGGATACGCTGAAGATCGACCGCTCCTTTGTGGACGGCTTGCCGGGGGATGAAGACAGCGTGGCCATCGCCGAAGCCATTCTGGCCATGTCCAGAAAGCTCAAGTTCAGCGTGGTGGCCGAAGGGGTGGAGAATGCGGCGCAGGCCGACTTCCTGGAGCTGAAAGGCTGCACCCTGTTGCAGGGCTATCACTTTGGCAAGCCGGTGACCGCTCAGGCCTTTCCGGCCCTGGCGGAGAGCCTGGGGCAATCTGCCCGCCTGGCCATGATGGCGGACTGGCAGGCGGGGCTGGCGTAGCCGGCTGCGCAGTTTGGCAGCAGGGGGGCGGCTTTGACGCTACAATAGCGCCCATTCCCGTTTACAAGGCTTCAAGCGCATGAGCAACAAGCGACTCATCCACGGCTTTCACGCCATCAACGCCCGCTTGTGGCAAAACCCGAAAAGTCTGCTCGAAATCTGGCTGGCTGGCGGTCGTCATGATGAGCGGGCCAAGGCCGTGCTGGACAAGGCTGGCGAAGAAAGCATCAAGCTGCACATTGTCGACAAGGCCAGGCTGGACAGCATGAGCGGCAACGCCCGCCACCAGGGCGTGGTGGCCATGATCGACGCCAGCCGCAACCATGTCGATCTGGACGACGTGCTGGAAAATCTGGCCGAACCGCCATTGCTGCTGATCCTGGATGGCGTGACCGATCCGCACAATCTGGGTGCCTGCCTGCGCGTGGCCGATGCCATGGGGGCCCACGCGGTGATTGCCCCCAAGGACCGCTCCGCCGGCCTGAACGCCACCGTGTCTAAGGTGGCCTGCGGTGCTGCCGAAGTCATCCCCTACATTACCGTCACCAATCTGGCCCGCACCCTGCGCGACCTGAAGGATGCCGGGGTGTGGATTGCCGGCACCACCATGGAAGCCGATACCGACCTGTTCCATGTCGATGCTGCCGGCCCGCTGGCCTGGGTGATGGGCTCGGAAGGCGAGGGCATGCGCCGCCTGACGCGCGAGCACTGCGACGTGCTGGTGTCCATCCCCATGTTCGGTACGGTGGAAAGCCTGAACGTGTCGGTGTCCTCCGGCATGGTGCTGGCGGAAAGCCGTCGCCAGCGCGTATTGAAGGCGCAGGCTGGCTGAGGCTTCTGCACCCCATTCATCCTGCAAACCCCATGCCACGGCATGGGGTTTTTTGATGGCGATCAGCTATTTGTGCGGAGTCTGCTCCGCTGGGGAACCCGCGTGCGTATACTGCACTCTATGGTGCTTATACCCTAAGGGGGTATGGTGGTGTCCTGCATGCCGCAGGATGGTGAGCGTGATTTATCCGCGAATGGAATCAACACATGAACAGAAGACATTTCCTGCACTGGAGCAGCGCGCTGGCGCTGACGCCGCTGCTGCTGCGCAAGAGTTGGGCAGAAGGCATGGCCGACATGCCGGGCATGGATCACGCAGCCATGGCACACGGTGCAAGCGCCAGCATGCCTGCCGCCGACAGCCTTGGCCTGCCGCATGGGCTGCCCTTGCCATCCCTGTCCATGCTGGAAAACCATGGCGCGCCCGGGCACTTTGTGGGCCAGCTACGCGCCGCGCCGGTCAGTCTGCCGCTGCTGCCAGGCAAGCCCGCCACCACCTTCTGGTCTTATAACGGCCAGATTCCCGGCCCGGCCATCGTGGCCTGGGAGGGCGATGAAGTCAGCCTGCAGTTTGCCAATCAGCTGGGCCAGCCCAGCACCATCCACTGGCATGGCATGCCGGTACCGGTCGGGCAGGATGGCAATCCGCATGATCCGGTACTCCCCGGCCAAACGCGTGACTACCGCTTTTCCCTGCCTGCCGCTAGTGCCGCCAGCTACTGGTATCACCCGCATCCGCATGGCCATACTGCGCAGCAGGCCTATATGGGGCTGGCCGGTGTCTTTGTGGTGAAGAGCCGGCACGACCCCTTGGTCCATCTGCCCGAACAATGGCTGGTGTTGTCCGATCTGAAGCTGGATGACCAGGGTCAGATTGCCACCAGCAGTGCCGCCGACCATCACGATGGCCGCGAAGGCCAGTTCGTGCTGGTGAATGGCGGCTGGCAGCCGGAGATTGCTCTGGCCGAGGGCGAGCGTCAGCGCTGGCGCATCTGGAATGCCAGTAGCGCCCGCATCCTCAAGCTGGCCTTGCCGGCGCATGAGGTCGATCTGGTGGGGACCGACGGTGGTCTGATCGGCGCACCACGCCGTATCGACAGCGTGTTGCTGTCGCCGGGTGAGCGGGCTGAAATCGTCATTACCGGGCGTTTTGTTCCCGGCCAGCCCTCCGCGCTACAGGCGCTGCCTTATAACCGGGGCAAGGCCATGGGCAAGGAGCAGACCGATATCCTGACGCTGGCCACTATCCGGCAGACGGGCAGCAAGGCCACTGCCGCGCTGCCGGGCACACTGCGCGACATCGCCGCGCTGGGCAACCCGGCCGTCAAACGGGTGGTCAACTTCAGCGAGAACATGGCTGATCCGGCGGCGATGTTCCTGATCAACGGCAAGACCTTCGACATGGAGCGGGTGGATTTCATCGGCAAGGTAGGTCAGATCGAAGAATGGGACATCGCCAGCCAGGCGCATATGGACCATCCCTTCCACCTCCATGGCACCCAGTTCCAGGTGATTGCCCGCACCGATGACGGGGTGTGGCAGACTGAGCCCTTCCTCGCCTGGCGCGATGTGGTCAACATCCCGGCAGGCGAAACCGTGCGGCTGCGCTTTGTCCAGCAACAGCCTGGCTTGCGCATGTTCCACTGCCACATTCTGGAGCATGAGGATGCCGGCATGATGGCCATGCTGGACGTCCGTCCCTGAACGCATGCCAGGGCAAGCATCGGGCTGCCGGTGTTACACTGGCAGGCCCGATTCCCATCTGATGCCGGAGCCCGCATGAGCCTTGCCCCCAAAACCGACAGCTGCTGCCACGAACAGCCGGAAGCCCATGGCAAGAGCGTAGTCCAGCCCAACAAGGCGGCCCTGCTCAAGCGCCTGGCCCGCATCGAAGGGCAGGTGCGCGGCATCAGCGGCATGGTGGATGCCGACCGCTATTGCGTGGACGTGCTGACCCAGGTGGCGGCAGTCAAGTCGGCACTGGATGCCGTGGCGATGCAATTGCTGGAAAACCACATGAAAGGGTGCGTCAGCCGGGCTCTGCAGGAGGGTGACGCCACCGGCATGGTGACCGAGTTGATCGAGGTGGTGAAGAAAGTCCGTTAACAGCGCTTAACAACAAAGTCGCCGTGCTGGTGCAAAGCTTGCTTTAGCCTGTGCAGCATTGTTGCGCTCATCCCGAGTCATGAAAGCCACCCCATGAAATTCGCTCTGCCTGCATTCGCCGGCCTGCTGCTGTCATCGCTGTTGCAGGCTGATCCCTTGCCTTTCGAACAGTTCATGCACCTGCATCGCGACATGAGTGAAGCCGAACTGCAACAAGTGGCCGGCAAGCCAGATTACGTGCGTGCCGATCCGGCTGCCAGTGGTGACCGCCAGCTGTTCTGGCTGGGAGACAGCTACCTGCCCTACACCACGGTGGTCACCCTGCATAATGGCGTGGTCAGCGATATCCACCGCGACAAGCGTTTGTAAGTGCCGGCTTTGTCTTTTTTGCCACGCTGGCGGGGTTTTGCCCGCCATCTCGGCCTGAATTAGTTTGCCGCAGCCTGATTAAGTGCGTAGAATGCTGCGGTTTCACTACCTTGCTTTTTGCAACCGCATGGCAAAAAGCTAAATAGCCATAAGGAGTTAACATGCGTCATTACGAAATCGTGTTCATCGTCCATCCGGACCAGAGCGAACAGGTTCCGGCCATGATCGAGCGCTACAAGGGCATGGTTCTGGCCGCTGAAGGCAAGATCCACCGTCTGGAAGACTGGGGCCGTCGTCAACTGGCTTACCCGATCCAGAAGCTGCACAAAGCCCACTACGTTCTGATGAACGTTGAGTGCCAGTCCGAAACTCTGGCCGAGATCGAGCACGCCTTCAAGTTCAACGACGCTGTTCTGCGTCACCTGACCATCAAGCTGGATCGCGCCATTACTGAAGCGTCCCCGATGATGAAGGACGAAAAGGCCAAGAACCTGCTGGATTCCCAGCAGCCGGCAGCCGAGGCTGAAGCCACTGCCTAATCGGCAGGGGTAAAGGTCTTGCAGAACCGTCTGGTATTGACCGCGACGGTCGAACGCGAAGAAGCCCTGCGTTATACGCCTGCCGGTATTCCGGTGGTGGAAATGTGGATCAGGCACCAGTCTAGACAGACTGCTGGCGGGTTCGAACGGGATGTGGCCTGTGAAATCCAGGCCGTACTGATTGGAGAAGACGCCCGGCATCATGCCGGAAAGCTGGCGGGAAACCTGGTGCAATGCACCGGATTCTTGTCACAGCGCAGTCTGAAAAATCCGCGGTTGGTACTCAATATCGAATATGTTGAATTTGTAAAAGGTTAGTCAAAATGGCTCGTCAACTCTTCAAGCGCAAGAAGTTCTGCCGCTTCACGGCAGAAGGCATCAAGGAAATCGACTACAAATCCGTTGATCTCCTGA
>JAFANL010000293.1 GCA_019232735.1 Aquitalea sp.
CAGCAACTGCAGTGGGATGCGGATCAGATCGTGGTCAATGTCCAGGGTGACGAGCCGCTGATTGACCCCGCCCTGATCGACCAGCTGGCGGCGCTGATGGCAGAAACCGCAGTGCCGATGGCCACGGTGGCGCATCCCTTTCATGCAGCACAAGACATGTTCAATCCCAATGTGGTCAAGGTTGTGCTGGACCACGCTGGGCGGGCCCTGTATTTCAGCCGGGCCCCCATCCCCTATGCCCGCGATGCGTTTGCACACGATACAAGCGTATTGCCCGCAGACTTACCCGTCTTGCGGCACATCGGCATGTATGCCTACCAGGCAGGTTTTTTGCAGACCTACAGCTCATTGAGCCCGGCCCCGCTGGAGCAGTTCGAAGCACTGGAACAGCTGCGCGTGCTGTGGCACGGTTACCCCATCATGGTAGCCACCGTGAGCGAAGCCCCCGCGGCTGGCGTGGATACGCCGGCGGATCTGGAGCGGGTGCGTGCCGTACTGGCCGGGCGCTGAGCGTCGGGCAAGGCCGCAGAACAAGACGGCCGATGAATAGCAATCACAATAAACGACATACAAACTGACGGGAGTAATTATGCGATTGATTCTGTTGGGCGCTCCGGGCGCTGGCAAGGGTACTCAGGCCAACTATATCCGTGAACAGTTCGGCATTCCGCAAATTTCCACTGGCGACATGCTGCGTGCCGCCGTCAAGGCCGGCACCGCGCTGGGCCTGGAAGCCAAGGCCATCATGGACGCCGGCGGCCTGGTGCGTGACGACATCATCATCGGTCTGGTGAAAGAGCGCATTGCCCAGGACGACTGTGCCAAGGGCTTCCTGTTCGATGGCTTCCCGCGCACCATTCCGCAAGCCGAAGCCATGATCGCTGCCGGCGTGGATATCGACTACGTGGTGGAAATCGATGTGCCGGATGCGGCCATCGTGGAACGCATGGCAGGCCGCCGCGTGCATGTGGCTTCCGGCCGTACCTACCACATCACCTTCAACCCGCCGAAAGTGGCAGGCAAGGATGACGAGACCGGCGAAGAGCTGATCCAGCGTGATGATGACCACGAAGAAACCGTGAAAAAGCGTCTGGCCGTGTATCACGAGCAAACCGAAGTACTGGTTGGCTTCTATGGCCAGCGCGCTGCCAGCGGCGATGCCAAGGCACCCAAGTATGTGAAGATCGACGGCACCCAGGCGGTAGACGTGGTGCGCGGCAATGTCTTGAAGGCATTGGGCGCTTAAGCGACAGATTTTATTGTCGATGTGACCAAGCGGGCTGCGGCCCGCTTTGTTTTTGTATACAGTTGATGTTTGTAGCTTGTTTTGACAGGATTTGCCGCTATCTTGATGACTGGTGCTGGAAAACGCGCGTTTCATTTCCAGCATGGTGAGATGCCGACCTTGATGTGCGCGCAAGCGCTGTGCGGTCGGCAGAATCAGGATGCAAAGAGGTGTTATGTATCACGGAGAACGCTTCAACGGGATTTCCCACCTGGTGGGAACCGTGCTGGCCATTACCGGCCTGGTCAGCCTGGTGTATGTGGCAGCCGAGCAGGGCGATCCCTGGAAGATCGTCAGCTTCAGCCTGTATGGCTCCACGCTGGTCTTGCTCTATCTGGTGTCCACGCTGTACCACAGCGCCAGGGGGAGGGCCAAGGCCATTTTGCAGAAATGCGATCACTCGGCCATCTATCTGCTGATCGCCGGCAGCTATACCCCTTACTGCCTGGTTACCCTGCGCGGTGCCTGGGGCTGGACGCTGTTCGGCCTGAGCTGGGGGCTGGCCATTTTCGGCATCATCCAGGAACTGACCCTGGGACGGCGCACCAGACTGCTATCGATGATTCTGTATGTGGTGATGGGCTGGCTGGTGGTGATTGCCATGGAGCCGCTGATTGCCGCCATGTCCTGGGGCGGGCTGTTCTGGCTGGCGCTGGGAGGGCTGGTTTACAGCATCGGTATCTACTGGTTTATCAATGACGAGAAAATCCGTCACGGACATGGCATCTGGCATCTGTTTGTACTGGGTGGCAGCATCTGCCAGTTTGTCAGCGTGATGTTCTACGTGGCCTGAGGCCGGTGACCAGAATGCAAAAAGCCGCCACGGCACAGGCCGTCGGCGGCTTTGTTGTTGCTGCCGGTCTATAAGGCGAAGGGCAAGCGGTTTTCTTCCACTAGTGTGCAAAGCGCAGTGACCACCACCGGATCAAACTGGCTGCCAGAGCGACTACGGATGTAGTCCAGCGTTTCAGACAATTCCCACGGCTCTTTGTAGGGGCGCTTGTTCAGCAGGGCATCAAAGACATCAACCACGGCCACGATGCGGGCGGACAAGGGGATTTGCTGCCCGCTCAGCTGCTGCGGATAGCCATTGCCGTCAAAATATTCGTGGTGATTCCCCGCAATCTCCGAACCCAGCGACAGATAGCTTTGCCCCTCCACCATCTGGGCGGATTTGGCCAGGATGTGGGCGCCGATACTGGCATGCTGCTCCATGATGCGGCGCTCTTCCGGGTCGAGCTTGCCGGGCTTGAACAGGATATGGTCTGGCGTGCCCACCTTGCCGACATCGTGCAGGATGCTGGCCATGCCGACCATGTCCATGAACTCCGCCGTCATCTGTTCCTGATAATGCCCATCCTGGCGGATTTGGCCGGCAATGGCATCGGTCAGCTTTTGTACCCGCTGCACATGGGCGCCAGTGTCGGTATCGCGATATTCGGCCAGGGCGGCCAAGGCGACGACAGTGGCTTCCTGCGAGTGACGCAGCTGATTGTACAGATAGAGATTGTCGTAGGCGGAGGAGATGCGCTGGCAGAAGACTTCCAGCAATTTGCGTTCTACTTCATCCAGCGGCCAGGGTGGGGTGAAGTGGACGGCAAATTCGCGCCCGTTCTGGGCGGTGATGCAGAGTACGTCGTAGGGGTGCTGATAGATATTGCGCTTTTCCAGCAGCGCCTGACGGATGGCCTTGGCCAGTTCCGGATAGTCATCCAGGCTGCCGCTTTCCAGCAGGCCCTCGTAGGCCCCGGCTGCGGCCAGAATTTCCAGTTGCGGGCGGCCCGTCATGTCGGGCTGGTTTTCCACGCACAGAATGCCATCGGTGCCGACGTCCAGCAGGGCACTGATCTGCTTGAGCACGCCTGAAGCAAACTCCTTCAGCGAGAACATCTGGTAGAGATCGGCGGCACCTTCGAGAATCTTGGCCAGTCCCTGACGGTTTTTTTCGATGGTGATCAGATTCTCATAGGCGCGCAAGGAGGCAATGATGGTGGTGAACAGCTTTTGTACCGTCAGCTCGGTTTTGGTTTTGTAGTCGTTGATATCGTAATTGAGAATGACCTCTTGCTCCGGCGCCTGGCCAGGCTGACCGGTACGCAAGACGATGCGGGTGGTACTGATCTGCAGTTCTTCCCGGATGCGACGCACTAGCAGCAAGCCGGCATCATCAGTCTCCATGACCACATCCAGCAGCACCAGCGCCACATCTTTTTGCTGCTGCAGCAGTTGTAAGGCTTCGGCGGCTGAATGGGCATTCAACAGTTCAAGTCCGCGATCCTTGTAGCGGATATTGCGGATGGCCAGGGCCGTGGCGCTGTGCACATCAGGCTCGTCATCGACAATCAGGACCTTCCAGGGCTGCTTGCGATGGGGGTGCAGCGCAGTCTGTTCTGCCGGGTCATCCTCCAGCAGCCAGTTGTCGTCGTCCTGAAGGTGGCGCGGGGTCATGAGCTGCTCTCCCTGGTTGGCGGTTCGGCTGCAATGCAGGGCATGGTGATGATGAAGGTGCTGCCCTGTCCTAGCGTGCTGTGGACTTCGATGTTTCCCCCCAGTCGCTGACGCACGATGTTGTAGACGATGTGCAGGCCAAGGCCGCTACCGCCACTGCCGCGACGCGTGGTGAAGAAGGGGTCGAAGATGCGGCTCAGGTGTTCGGCTGGAATGCCCTTGCCATTGTCCTTGATGCTCAGGCGCACATCGCTGCTGCCGCTACGCTCGGCCAGGATGCTGATGGTGCCGCCTGGCTTCTCGTCAAAACCATGGACCACGGCATTGACCAGCAGATTGGTGACGACCTGCGAGATGGCGCCCGGATAGCTGTCCAGCAGCATATCGTCCTCGCACTCGATATGGATGCTGGTCTGGGAGCGTTTGAAGCGCGGTTTCAGGCTGGTGACGATTTCATTCAGATAGTCGTTCAACTGGAAATCACGGCGTTGTTCGCTGGTTTGGTCCACCGCCACTTGCTTGAAGCTATGAATCAGATTGGCGGCTTTTTCCGCATTGGACAGAATCAGCTCGCATGATTCCTTGGCGGTATCCAGATAAGCCTGGAAATCACTTTTCTTGACCCCACCATTGTCGAGCTTCTCATTGATGTGCAGGGTCGCGGTTGCCAGATGGGAGGCCGTGGTGAGTGTGATGCCCACCGGCGTATTGATTTCGTGGGCAACCCCGGCCACCAGCCCGCCCAGTGAGGCCAGCCTTTCGGTTTCCACCAGGGTCTGCTGGGTCTGAACCAGTTGCTGCAATGCCTGTTCGGCATTGTCCTTTTCCTGCCGCGCTTGCGATTCTGCTGCCGTGCGCATGGCCAGATCGGCGGAAATACGGTCCACAATGCGGTTGAAGCTGCGGGTGACGGCACCGAACTCATCCTCGGTCTGCTCGGAAAGGGTCTGCTCGGACAGGCGTGAGGATTTTGCGTCGGCATTGCTGGCGGCCTGGTTCAGTGCGTCTTGCAGGCGGGTCAGCGGATCAAACACAAAACGGTTCAGGTTGTAGGTCATCACAATGAAGATCAGGACATCCAGCACCACGATTTCCAGCAGGATTTCCAACAGGTGCACGAACTGGCGATGTTCCAGCTGGCTGCGTGACAGGTATACCGTGGCCTTGCCCAGGTTTTCCCGGTTCTGATACACAATGGGAATGCTGAGGACATCATCGCTGGCCGGCTGCTCACCCGGTGCCATATCGCGCAAGGTGCCGTGTTCATTGCGGATACGACCGATATTCAGCCCGGCATCGCCGGTAATGCGAATGGCCACCACGCAAGTCCTGCCCAGCTCGGCATCCAGTGTCAGGCGGGTATAGGAGTCATCCATCTGCCAGACACCATGGGGCAGTGACAGTGACAGCCGGGCTTGCAAGGAGGCGCGCTGAGCCTGGTAGTCTTCTTCGTCCTGACTACGGTTTTGTTGGTAGGACAACAGACCGGTGATTGCCACAATCACGGTCACCCCAATCATCAACCAGACTCTGAGCTTGGATTTGATACTGTTCATTAATGTTATTGTCCTTCTGGCTCAGCTTGAATCCTAGAAAGCCGGTACTGGAATTGCCACTACTGAATGCTAAGCATGTTGGCATCTG
>JAFANL010000045.1 GCA_019232735.1 Aquitalea sp.
GATGGCAGCGGATTGCCGCCCACGCTGTCAATGCTTGCGCGGGGCCAGGTAGGCCAGCCAGCGTTGTTCTGCCTGCTTGAATAGCCAGACAAACAGAAAGGTCAGTACCAGGTAGATGGCGCCGGCCACCAGGAACGGCTCGAAAGCCATATAGGTGTCGCTGTAGATGCGGCGTGCCACGCCGGTGATGTCGGCCAGGGTAACCAGGCCGGCCACCGCCGTGCTTTGCATCATCATGATCACTTCATTGCTGTAGGCCGGCAGGGCACGGCGCAGGGCAGAGGGAATCACGATACGGCGCATCATCAGCCACTTGCTCATGCCCATGGCGCGGGCGGCTTCGATTTCGCCCCAGTGGGTGGTGCGGATCTGGCCGGCGATGATTTCGGTGGTGTAGGCCGCAGTGTTGAGGGTAAAGGCCAGAATGGCGCAGAACCAGGCATCCTGCAGGTATTGCCACATCCAGCTTTCCCGCACGGCATCGAACTGCGACAGGCCGTAATAGATGATGAATAGCTGCACCAGCAGCGGCGTGCCGCGGAATACATAGGTGTACAGCCATACGCTGCCGGCAAGCAGGCGGTTTCTGGACACCCGGCCCAGCGCCAGCGGAACAGCCAGCAGCATGCCCAGCAGCAACGATGCGCCCAGTAGCTCCAGGGTCATGACCACGCCGTCGCTGGTACTCAGCAGCGGCTGTCCATCAGCACCGCCCAGAAAGGCCGGCAGCTTGTCCAGAATCAGATGGAAGTCGATCACAGGCCGTTCTCCTTCAGACCAGTGGAATAGCGACGCTCCAGCATGCCCAGCAGCACATTGGAGACGCTGGTGATCACCAGGAAGATCAGCGCCACCAGCATGTAGACGGTGAAGGGTTCCTGGGTGTTGGACTTGGCCGCATCGGCGCGATACATCACATCATTCAGTCCGATGACCGACACCAGGGCGGTGGATTTCACCAGCACCAGCCAGTTATTGGTAAAGCTGGGCAGGGCGAAACGCACCATCTGCGGAAAGGTAATGCGCCAGAAGATGCGCAGCGGACCCATGCCATAGGCAGCGCCGGCTTCCATCTGGCCTTTGGGGACAGCCATGATGGCACCCCGGAAGGTTTCGGTCATGTAGGCACCGAAGATGAAACCCAGTGTCAGCACTCCGGCGACGAAGGGGTCGATGTCCGGTGCGGCCCAGCCCATGGCTGTCGCCAGGTCATTGAGCAGCATCTGCACGCCAAAGAACAGCAGGAACATCCACACCAGGTCGGGTACGCCACGCACCACGGTGGAGTACAGCTCGGCCAGGGTGCGCAAGGGCTTGGACGGCGCCATCTTGAACATGGCACCGATCAGGCCCAGCACCACGGAAACGGCCAGCGAAGCTGCGGCCAGTTTCAGTGTCAGCACCGCTCCGTCGAGGATGCTGGGAACATATCCATGTAAAAACATTCGTACTACCCCTGTGTTTCCCGGGAAGGGACGGTACGGGCAGTGGGCTGCCCGCACCACCGCGACGGTTTATTTGCCGTAGATGTCGAAGCTGAAGTACTTCTTCTGGATCTTGTCGTAGCTGCCGTCGGCGCGAATCTGCTTCAGCGCCTTGTTGATGCGCTCCAGAAGGGCCTTGTCGGTTTTGCGCACCGCCACGGCGGCACCTTCACCGAAGTACTTCACCTCGTTGTACTCCGGGCCGGCAAAGGCATAACCCTTGCCTGCCGGGGTCTTGATGAAGTCGGACTCGCCCACGGCGGCATCGACAAAGCTGGCATCCACGCGGCCAGCCTTCAGGTCAAGGAAGGATTCCGGTGCCTTGGCGTAGGACACTAGTTTTGCACCCAGCTTCACCCAGTTGTCGCGGGCATATTTTTCCTGGATGGACGAGCGCAGCACGCCGATCTTCTTGCCCTTGAACCAGGCGTCATTGACCGGGCTGCCTGCCTTGGCCACCAGGCGGCTGGGCATGTTGTAGTACTTGTCCGAGAAGTTGACGACCTTCTTGCGCTCTTCGGTGATGTTCATCGACGCAATGATGGCGTCGAACTTGCGTGCCTGCAGGGCAGGGATGATGCCGTCAAAGTCTTGCGGCACCACTTCGCAAGTCACTTTCATGGCCGAGCACAGGGCCTGGGCGATATCAGGGTCGAAGCCCTTCATCTTGCCGTCCGGGCCTTGCTGGGAAAACGGGGGGTAACTGGCATCGGTGGCAAAGCGCAGGGTTTCGCTATGGGCAGCCGCGGTCATGCCGAGCGCGCAGGCGCCCAGCACCATGAGGGACTTGTACATGGTTTCTCCGGTGGGTGTGTGTGGCAATGCCAGCCGGCAGATGCAACTGCCGGCGTGGCCGGGGCTAGGAGGCCGGGAGGGCCGGTTTAGCCGCCGTAGACGTCAAAGCGGAAGTACTTGTCCTGTACTTTCTTGTAGCTGCCGTCCTTGCGGATTTGCTCGATGGCCTTGTTCAGGCGGTTTGTCAGTGCCTGATTGCCTTTTTTCACGGCAATGCCGGCCCCCAGGCCGAAGTACTTCACGTCGGCATAGTTGGGGCCGACAAAGGCATAGCCCTTGCCGCCATCGGTCTTGAGGAATTCCTGTTCGCCCACCGCGCCGTCGACGAAGACGGCATCCACGCGACCGGCTTTCAGATCAAGAAAGGATTCCGGCGACTTGGTGTAAGCCACGATGGTGGCGCCGTTCTTGCCCCAGAAGTCGCGGGCGAATTTTTCCTGGGTGGAGGCACGCAGCACGCCGATCTTCTTGCCCTTGAAGGAAGTTTGCGACACCTGGGTGTTGCTCTTGGCCACGATGCGGCTGGCGATGTTGTAGTACTTGTTGCTGAAGTCGACGGCCTTCTTGCGCTCTTCGGTGATCTGCATCGAGGACAGGATGGCATCGAACTTGTTGGCGTTCAGGGCCGGGATCAGGCCGTCCCAGTCTTGCGGCACGATCTGACAGCTTACTTTCATGGCAGCACACAGTGCATTGGCCATATCGATGTCAAAGCCTTCCGGCTTGCCATCTGCGCCTTGTTTGGAGAACGGAGGGTAGTTGAGGTCTACACCAAAGCGGACGGTTTCTGCGTGGGCGGCAAAACCGGACAGGCTGGCTGCAACGGTGGCGGCAAAAATAAGCTTCTTCATAAGTGTCTTTGCTTCTCGCTTGGCAAGAACGGGGCGGGGAACCCTGTCTTGCAGTCTTACTTTGTAAACCCGGCCTGGATGGGGGTGCTACCGTCTGGGCGACGTCAGCATGGCCGGAACCTGTTGTTGTTATGCCTGCAATGCCTCCTGTGAAGGCACCGGGCAATGGTGGCATGAAATATTGCCACCCAACAATCAGTCGCATTTGGACCTGTTGGCCCGAAACGGCGAAGGGGCGCATTCTACGCCTATTTGTATCCAATGTGAAATATGATCAAAATCATGCACTTAGCTATTGATTGTCTGATTGTATACAATGTAGGCTGTCACGGCCTTTGTGTAATTGGCTGTCGCATTGCTATAAGGCAAATCGTGGGAGAAATGCCGGTTCTGCCGTGCTGGTCGGCGTTTCATGCTGCACTGCATCCCATCTTTCTGTAAGTCGGTGTCGCATTAAGGAAATCCCGTAGGTAGCGGGCTTACTACAATGCCCCGACACAAACCGTGCATACAACAAGAGAAGCCCCATGTCGCTTACCAACAAGACCGAACTGGCGAGCCTGATTGCTGATATCCAGGCCGTAGCCGAGAGCAAGCTGTCATCCAAGGAGACACAACAACTCGCCGGGTTCTTCCCGATCTACTTCGAAGAAACCGAGCATGCCGACCTGCGCCAGTTTTCCTCGCTGGATCTGTTCGGTGCCGCGCTGGCCCATTTCGAATTCGCGCGCAAGCGCGTTGCCGGTCAGCACAAGGTTCGCATCTATACGCCCGATTTCGAGCGCGATGGCTGGCAGAGCACCCATTCGGTGATTGAAGTCGTCAACGACGACATGCCTTTCCTCATCGACTCCATCTCCATGCTGCTGTCCCGCCACAACATCAACCTGCACCTGCTGGTGCACCCGGTGCTGTCGGTTGGCCGTGACAAGAACGGCAATCTGCAGGAAGTAAAACGCACGCAAGACCGCAGCCTGCCGCTGGAATCCTTCATTCACGTTCAGATCGACCGCGTCAGCGATGCCGCCACCCTGCAGAAGCTGGAAGCCGAACTGAACCGCATCATCGCCGATATCCGCCTGCTGGTGAGCGACGAGCCGAAGATGCGTGCCGTCGTGGGCGAGATCAGCAAGGATCTGGCCAAGGTCAAGGGCGAACGTGCTGCCGAAGCCAAGGAAGCCGTGGATTTCCTCGGCTGGATGGCTGGCAATCACTTCCTGTTCATGGGCTATTGCGACTACGATCTGGTCAAGCGCGATGGCAAGGACAGCCTGAAGATCGTCAAGGGTTCCGGCCTGGGCATCCTGCAGGATCAAGGCGACAAGGAATACTCCGCCAGCTTCGAGACCCTGCCGCAAGAGCTGCGCGAACTGGCGCACCTGCCGCAACTGATCATCCTGAACAAATCGCAAACCCGCTCCATCATTCACCGTCCGGCCTATGTCGACTTCGTCGGCATCAAGCGCTTCAACGACAAGGGTGAAGTGATCGGCGAGCGCCGCTTCCTCGGCCTGTATACCGCCAGCGCCTATCAGGCATCGCCCAAGGACATCCCGCTGGTGCGCCAGAAAGTGGCCGGCGTGGTGGCCAACTGCGATTACGTGGATGACAGCTACAAGGCCAAGACCCTGGGCTTCGTGCTGGAAAGCTACCCGCGCGACGAACTGTTTGAAATCCCGGCTGATGTACTGGGCCCGATCGCCGAAGGCATTGTCAGCCTGCAAGAGCGCCCGCGTGTGCGCCTGTTCGTGCGCAAGGATCGCTACCACCGTTATGTCAGCAGCCTGGTGTATGTGCCGCGTGACAGCTTCAATACCGAAGTGCGCCTGAAAATCGAAAAAGTGCTGATGACCGCCTTCAATGGCAGCTCGGCCGAATTCAGCGTGCAGATCAGCGACAGCTCGCTGGCCCGCGTGCATTACATCATCCGCACCAATGCCTCCAAGCTGCCGGCCTTCCGCGAATCCGACATCGAGGCGGAAATCGCCCGTCTGGTGCGTGGCTGGGTAGAAGAGATGCACCAGCAACTGGTGGAAGTGCATGGCGAAGAAGCCGGCAACCTGCTGTTCAATCGCTACCGTACCGCCTTCCCGGTGGCCTACCGTGAAGAGTTCGCGGTACGCAATGCCGTGCTGGACGTGCAACTGCTGGAATCGGTCTCTGCCAGCCACCCGCTGGCGATGAAGCTGTACCGTCCTTTCCATCGCGGCAACCAGGCGTTCAACCTGAAGCTGTTCCGCGAAGGCGAGCCGATGAGCCTGTCCGCCAGCCTGCCGATCCTGGAAAACATGGGCGTCAAGGTCAGCGACGAGCATCCTTACCGTGTCGAGCGTGAAGACGGCTCGGCGGTGTGGATCAGCGATTTCGGTCTGGATGTGGGTGCTTTCTTCGAGCAGATGTCCACCGAAGCGGTACAGAAAGACTTCCAGGAACTGCTGGCCCAGGTCTTCGCCAAGCGCTGCGAAAATGACGGTTTCAACCGTCTGGCGCTGATTGCCGGCCTGGACT
>JAFANL010000092.1 GCA_019232735.1 Aquitalea sp.
GGTTCGCAGCGCGCTAAGCGAACCGGATGGCCTGTTGGCTGCCGGGGGGGATCTATCCCCGGCGCGCTTGCTGCTGGGGTACTCCCAAGGCATCTTTCCCTGGTTTTCCGCTGAAGAACCCATACTGTGGTGGTCGCCATCACAGCGCATGGTGTTGTTTCCGCCACAGCTGCGGGTAACCCGTTCACTCGAAAAGACCTTACGCAACCGGCGTTACCGGGTCACGCTGGACACGGCTTTCCGTGAGGTGATGCAAGCCTGCGCCGCACCGCGTGACGGAACGCCGGGGACCTGGATCATCCCGCCCATGGTAGAGGCATATTGTCGCCTGCATGAACTGGGAATGGCCCATTCCTTCGAGGTCTGGATGGATGGTGAGCTGGTGGGCGGCTTGTATGGTGTTGGTCTGGGCCGGATGTTTTATGGCGAATCCATGTTTTCACATCGCACCGATGCCTCCAAGATCGCCTTCGTGCACATGGCACGCCATCTGGCGCTGCATGGGGTGGAGATGATTGATTGCCAGATGTATACCTCGCATCTGGCGTCGCTGGGTGCGCAGCTGATTCCAAGAGCGCAATTTCTTGCTACGCTGAAGAAGAACACGCTTGAACCCCAAGCGGACAGCATGTGGACCTATCATTTCGACAATGAGCCATCGTGATGCCGGACAGGCGGTTGCCATCCACTTTTATGCCACCGCCCCCTATGCCTGCAGTTATCTGGACGATCGCCAGGCGCGATCGCAGGTCGCCATTCCTGCCGAAGCCATCGATGCGACGGTTTACAGCCAACTGGTCAAGCTGGGCTTTCGCCGTAGCGGTCTGTATACCTATCGTCCTTACTGCGATAGCTGCCAGGCCTGCGTGCCGGTGCGCTTGCCGGTAGCGGCCTTCCAGCCTAACCGTAGCCAGCGTCGCAGCTGGAAACGCTTGCAGGAAATGGAAATGCAGCTGCTGCCGCTAGAGTTCCGGCAGGATCATTACCAGCTGTATCACCGCTATCAGCAGTCCCGCCACGCCGGTGGCGGCATGGCGGATGACAATGTGCAGCAGTATTCGGAGTTCATTCTCAAAAGCGGTGTGGACAGCCTGCTGGCCGAGTTCCGGCTGCATGGCGAGCTGAAGATGGTCAGCCTGATTGACCGGCTGGCCGATGGCTTGTCAGCGGTGTACACCTTTTACGACCCGGATGAAGCGCAGGCCGGCTACGGTGTGTTCAATGTACTGTGGCAGGTGGAACTGGCCCGCGCATGGCAGCTGCCCTATCTGTATCTGGGCTACTGGATTGCGGACTGCCGCAAAATGACCTACAAGTCGCAATACCGCCCGCTGGAGTGTTTGCAGGACGGCCGCTGGGTGCCGATGCCTGCCGCCGCCTGATCGCGTGAAAGCAAAACAGGCTGAGCAGAGTCAGCCTGTTTGCGCGGGAGCGTGATCAGAAGGGGACCACGCGGTCGTTGCCGCCGCCAGTCAGCAGGCGTACACGCTGGCCGACATTCAGCGGGATGTCGGCATCCTGCACGATGGATACCATCCGGCCACTGTCATCCAGTTTGACGGTGACTTCCAGGGCATTCTTGCTACCGATGGTGCGTTGGGCTGCATTGGCACCGAAGCCACCAGCCAGCGCGCCGACGATTCCACCCGCGATGGCACCCTTGCCGCCACCGATATTGCTGCCCGCCAGACCGCCCAGAGCGGCGCCACCCAGGGTCAGCAACTCATTGTTCTGGCCTTCCATCTTGACGTTGTTCACCGATATTACCGTGCCCAGCTGCACGGTCTGCGCATGGCGCATCTGGCCTTGCGAGTAAACCGTTGCCGAATCCGAAGTGGCGCAGCCAGCCAGCAGGCCCAGCGAAACGCTGCCGAGCAGTACGAGACGAGTCATCTTGTTGAACATATATCCTCCCGAGGATGAATCAGTTGCGGGTTTGTTGTTGCAGATGGCGAGCGATGGCCTGGCTGCATTGTGCGATCAGCGGTGGCCCTTGATAGATCAGTCCGCTGTATAGCTGTACCAGCGTGGCGCCCGCTTGCAGTTTTTCCACGGCGTCTTCGCCGCTGAGAATACCGCCTACCCCGATGATAGGCAGGCTGCCATCCAGTTCACGTGCCAGTTTGCGGATCAGTGCCGTGGAGCGCTCGCGTACCGGGGCACCGGACAGGCCACCCGCTTCATCCTGCAAGGGGTGGCCGGCAATTTCCACCCGCGACAGCGTGGTATTGGTGGCAATCACGCCATCAATCTTGTTGACGGTCAGTAGGCGGGCGATGTCGGCAATCTGCTCGTCGTCCAGATCCGGGGCAATCTTCACCGCCAGCGGCACGTAGCGGCCATGCTGGTCGGCCAGTTGCTGCTGACGGGTCTTCAGCGCGGACAGCAGGCGGGAAAGCTCGTCCCCTTGTTGCAGCTGGCGCAGGTTCTTGGTATTGGGCGAAGAAATATTGACGGTGACATAGCTGGCATAGGCGTACACCTTGTCCAGGCAGATCAGGTAGTCGTCCACCGCATTTTCGATGGGGGTGACGGCGTTCTTGCCGATATTGATGCCCAGCACGCCTTTGAAACGGCAGTTGCGCACATTGTCCAGCAGGGCATCCACCCCATGGTTGTTAAAACCCATGCGATTGATGATGCCTTGATGCTCGGGTACCCGGAACAGGCGCGGCTTGGGGTTGCCATCCTGGGGACGTGGCGTGATGGTGCCGATTTCCAGAAAGCCGAAACCCAGCGCCGCCAGCGCATCGATATGATCGCCGTTCTTGTCCAGGCCGGCTGCCAGGCCTACGGCATTGGGAAAGGTCAGGCCCATGGCCTTGACGGGGGCGCGGGTAACCGACGGCGTGGCCAGGCCCAGCAGATGCAACTGATGAGCCTTGTCCAGCATCTGCAGGGTGTGTTCGTGAGCGGATTCTGCGTCAAACTTGAACAGCAGAGGGCGCAGAAGCGGGTAGAGCATGAGCGTCTCCGGAATGAAATTGCCCGCTAGTATAACCGGGCAAGTGACCTTGGCCGAAGCGCGCTGGCCAAATCGGCAGTGATCTGGCCGCGCGAGAGGGGGCTCAGAGAATCTGGCACACCTCGTCGAAGCTGAAACGTGGCGACCGGGCATGCAGTCTTGCCGCTTCGCCATAGCCCAGATTGATCAGGAAATTGGACTTGAAGCGGCCATCGGCAAAGAATTCTGCATCCAGACCAGTATTGTCAAACCCGGACATCGGGCCGCAATCCAGCCCCAGCGAGCGGGCGGCCATGATCAGGTAGGCTGCTTGCAGCGTGCTATTGCGAAATGCGGTGGATTCAATCGCGGCGTCATTGCCTTCGAACCAGCTCTTGGCATCGGCGTGCGGGTATAGCCGGGGCAGATGTTGGTAAAACTGCATGTCCTGCGCCACGATGACGCAGACCGGGGCTGCCATGGTCTTGTCCACATTGCCTTCCATCAGGAAGGGACGCAGTCTTTCCTTGGCGGCGGCTGTTTTCAGGAAGGTCAGCCGTGCCGGTGAGCAGTTGGCGCTGGTGGGACCGAGTTTCAGCAGATCAAACAGCTGATGCAGGATATCGTCACTGACCGGGCGTTGCTGCCAGTGGCTGTGGCTGCGGGCGTTATGAAACAGCTGTTCCAGCGCAGTGGCGGATAGCGGTGTGGTCATGTACTCCTCCTGTTTTGTGTTGTACTGGGGTAGGGCTATTTCCCGGCCGGAATCTTTGCCGGGGCGGGCGCTGGAACAGGGACAGGAGCCGGCGCGGTAGATGGCTGCGATGGCAATACTTCGGCTTCGTTCTGCTCTTCTGCCAATACGGTAATGGACACGCGGCGGTTGGTGGCGCGGCCATCCTGGGTGCCGTTATCGGCGACCGGCAGGTTCTCGCCACGGCCTACGGCCACCAGCCGGTCGGCCTTGATGCCGTTTTCCTGGAACAGCCGGACCACGCTGCCAGCGCGGGCGGCGGACAGTTCCCAGTTGGACGGGTAAATGGATGTCTTGATGGGAACGTTGTCGGTAAAGCCTTCCACCCGGATGGGGTTGTCCACCTTGGACAGCAGGGCAGCCATGCTGGCCATGATCTGGCGCGACTGGTCGTTGGGGGCAGCCTGGCCGACCGGGAAGAGGGCGGTGTCCCGGATGTCCACGGTGATGCCCTTGGGGCTCTGGGTGATGTTCACCTGGCCTCCCTTGACCAGTGGGTCCATCACCTTGGCCATGTCGGTAGCCAGTGATCCCAGCTTGTTGGTCGGTTCAACATGATGGTCTCCCTTGACCGCCTTGGCGACAGGCTTGGTATGGGGTACCTGGATCATGGTGTTGGCCCCGCCGGTGGGGGGCGTGGTCTGGATGCTGACGGCAGAGCCACTGCGAAAGGCATCCACGATGGCAGAGGACAGCACGCGGTATTTGCCTTCATTGACCGAGGAGATGGCGTACATCACCACGAAAAAGGCAAACAGCAGGGTGATGAAGTCGGCGTAGGAAACCAGCCAGCGTTCGTGGTTTTCGTGCTCTTCTTCCTGCATGCGTCGTCTGCGTGCCATGTTTGCTCCGCCAGAATGCCTGTTGTCAGAACAGGTGGGTGTTGAACAGGCTGCGTACGCCACCAGCGAATTCCACGCCGATCTTGCGCGCCACACGGCTGGACAGGTCATCCTGCTGGGTGTAGTCCACCGTCTTTTCCGCCTTGATGATGTCACGGGCTACCGAGCGGGTATTGCCCAGTCCGTCGGCCAGACCCAGCGGAATGCCTTTTTCGCCTATCCACACCATGCCGGAGAACAGCTGCGGATCATCCTTCAGGCGACTGCCACGGCCATCCTTCACCGCCTTGATGAACTGCTGATGGATGTCATCCAGCATTTGCTGGCGGATGGCTTCCTGCTTGGGATTGCTTGGCGAGAAAGGGTCGCCCATGGCCTTGTTTTCCCCTGCCGTTTTCAGGCGGCGCTCCACACCCAGCTTGTCCATCAGGCCGGTAAAGCCAAAACCGTCGGACAGCACGCCGATGGAGCCGATGATGCTGGCCTTGTCGACAAAGATCTTGTCAGCTGCCGCTGCAATGTAATAACAGCCGGAGGCGCACACTTCCTGCACCGTCACGTAGACGGGGATGGCGGGATGCAGCTTCTTCTGGCGGCGGATTTCATCATAGGCCATGCCGGACAGGACCGGGCTGCCACCGGGGCTGTTGGCTTCGATGATGATGCCGCGCGTGCCACGGTCAGAATAAGCATCTTCCAGTGCGTCGCTGAGTTTCTCGGCAGTATTGTTTTCGCTGTCGATGACACCATCCAGGCTGATGACGGCGCTATGGCCGCCTCCGGTCAGGGTGTCGGCGGATTTGTCTTCATTGCGCAGCAGGATGGCCGCCAGGGCTGCGGCGAGAATGCCCAGCCACACCAGGCGAAAGAAGATTTTCCAGCGGCGGCTGCGGCGTTGTTCCACCAGGGCGGCCATGGCCAGCTTTTCCAGCAGCTGGCGTTCCCAGTTCGGTGTGTCATTCATTGGTATTGCCCGGTTTGCGAATGTCGGCAGTCTAGCAAAAATCAGTCAGGCATGACATTCAGCCATACGTGGTTGTCGGCTTCGTAGAGCGGCAGGGCCTGCAGGCTTTGCCCGCGGCAAGGGCCGCCAACGCAACGGCCATTGGTCGGCAGGTAAAGTGCGCCGTGCATGCTGCACACCAGATACTGGCCGGACAGGTCGAAGACATTGCCGTCCTGCAAATCCAGTTCGATGGGAATGTGCTGGCAGGCATTGACATAGCCATAGACCCGTCCCTGATAGCGCAAGGCGATGGCGGCGCGTGGCTTGCCATCCGGGCCGGGTATCTCGAAGCGCACGGCACGGCCGCTATCGATCAGGGCGGTGCTGCTGCAGATCAGTCTAGCCGTGTCAGCAGCCATTGTTGCAACTCCGCAAAGCTGTGCACGATGGTCTGCGGCTGACAGGCCTGCAGCAGATCGGTGGCATGTGCGCCGTAGCTGACACCCACGCCATGGGCGCGGGCATTCAGCGCCATATTGAGGTCGTGGCTGGTGTCGCCAATCATCACGGTGCGCG
>JAFANL010000182.1 GCA_019232735.1 Aquitalea sp.
ATCAATACGCTGATTGCTAAAGCACGCACGGCCAACATCCCCATTTTTGCCGTGCGCCACACCGGGCCACAAAACTCCCCGATCGCAGCAGGCAGCCCATTCTGGCAACTGCACCCCGATCTGAAACTGAACGCCACGGTGGATACACTGATTGATAAAACCAAGCCCAGTTGTTTCAGCGGCACTGCGCTAGCCGAGCAACTGAGGCAAGCCGGGATTCAGCAATTGTTTATTACCGGCCTGAAAACCCAATACTGCATCGATACCAACTGCCGTATCGCGGCCGATATGGGCCTGAATCCAGTACTGGTCTCTGATGCACACAGCTGTATGGACACGCCAATTCTGTCTGCTCAGGTGATCATTGATCATCACAACGCTACGCTGGGTGGACCCTTCGTTAGGCTCCTAACAACAGAGGACGTCGTTTTCTAAAGATGTTGCAGAGCGGGAGTTACCACTTATGCGATAGGCCTCCATGAACGGCTGCTCCACTGCAGTAACCCGTCCGATCATGCATAGTCACTGGATGCCTGCTTTGGCCGACCAACAGCCGGTGGTCAAGCTTGGTCGGCGGCAGTTCGGCCGAAGCAGTCTTTCGATAGGTTGATGGGCAGTGACTGTTTTACACAGAATTTCGGACATACCCGAGCCAGACTACGCTATAACTCACCCCTGTTCTCGCTCCAGTATTTGTTTGGCCAAATGGTACCCACTCAGCCAAGCACCTTCTACCTTGCCTCCATGCAGCCAGTCGCCACACAGCCCAATGCCCAGTGCTACATCCCAGACACTGCCGGTATCGCCTGCCTCACAGTCGGCGTAGCGCCAACGGTGTGCAGAGCTGGATACCACGTGGGGTCCACCCAGTTGCTCAAATGCCATCAGCAGATCTTGTGTAACGCTAGAGGCGTCATCTTCCAGATGCTCGGTGCTCCAGTGCACATTTGCTTGCAATACCCAACATTCCTGTCCGCTGCGGCCAGGTTTGCTGTTGTTACGGGCCAGCCAACGAAGTGGGCCTGAATTGACAAAAGCAGCCTCAAATTCGATTTGCGCAGGTTCCTCAAGTTGCGCTATGACAGTCCAGCAAGGCAGCATGCTGTGGGCTGTCGCCAAGGTGGAAAGAAAGGGAGACGCTTGTTTCAGCAGCGAAGCTGCTTGGGGTGATGGTAGTGCCACGACTATCTGAGAATAAATTCCAGAAAGTAGACCATGTTCAACACTGCTTAGCTGCCAGCCATCAGCGGTGTGGATCAGCCCCTGGATAGTGTGACTGGTACGGACCTCCAGCCCGTCAGCCAAGGCTTTGACCGGCGCAGACATGCCTGGTACTCCAACGTAGCGTATTGGCGCGTCATGTGCGGGTACATGATTGCTGCCCAGTACGACGGGGTTGGTCTGCCAGACGTCGACACAACCTTTACTCTGCCAGTGCTCGACCTGCTGCTGGAAGAGTGGATGGAGAGCCGTGAAATATTGCGCACCGTGATCCGCCTGCCAGCCTTCTCCCCGCCGCGTACAAAGGCGGCCCCCCAGTCCACGGCTTTTATCAAAGACAACAACGTGATGACCGGCATCACGCAAGGTGGCGGCGCAAGAAAGGCCGGCGATGCCGGCGCCGATGATGGCGATGGATTGCTTCATGGATGTCTGGTTTTCCTAAGGATCAGTGCCAGCCTTGCTGCCAGTCTTCGGCATTGGTCAGCGTTTTCCAAGAGATTATGCGGCTATGCCGGCTGTACACGGCTTCCAGCTCCACCTCTGTGATGGGAGCCTGTGGATCCTCTGGATGTAGCACGCGTACCACCAGGAAGTGTTTTTCCTTGTTGCTTGGCTGCAATGCGGTCCATTTGCTTAACAGCAGCTTGCGAGGGTTGAGTTTGCTGCTCATGGCTCAATCATCACGACGGGTCTGGCTGACCTGGATCAGCTTGTCGGTGTCAAAGCCCAGTTGCCGCGCCTGTGTCAGCAGATTGGTCAGCACTGCATCCGGTAGGTGTTTGTCGCGCGCCAGAATCCACAGATAAGAACGATCATTACCCACCACCATGGACCAGCGGTAATCAGGGTCCAGTGCTACGACGTGATAGCCGCCATAGAAGGGCCCGAAGAAGGACACTTTCAAGGAGCCGCTGTGCGGGTCGCCATTGAACAAAGCCCGACCGTCTGCCTGTTTCCAGCTCCCGGTTTCACCATCAAAGCCACGGTTGATCACGCTGACACTGCCATCCGCCTTCGGTGCGTAGCTGGCGCTGACATCGCTCAGGCCGTGCTCGAAACTGTGGTCCAGCCTGACAATTTCATACCACTTGCCACTATAGCGCTGTAATTCGAAGCCACTAACCGGGGTAATGCCTGGTGGTGGCAAGGTGGAGCAGGCGGACAGCAACACACCGCAGCCGATGAGGAGGAAGTGCGATAGTCGAGGAAGGTGCATGGTGTTTTCCTTGATGATGGGTTACAGGGTTTCCAGCCCTTGCAAAATATGTTGGGCACTACTGTTCAGCGCAGCTAGCTCGCTATCGCTCATCTGATTCAGCTGCTTGTAGACCAGAGCCAGGCGAGGGTTGTGCTCCAGCCGTGTGCGTTGGCGGCGAAAGAAATCCCAGTACAGGGCATTGAACGGGCAGGCATCCTGGCCGTGGCGTGCCTCGCGCCGATAGCGGCAGCTTCCGCAATAGTTGCTCATGCGGTGCAGGTAGGCATGGCCTGAAACATAGGGCTTGCTGGCCAGCAGACCACCATCGGCAAACTGGCTCATCCCCAAGGTATTCGGTAGCTCAACCCACTCGAAAGCATCAATGTACACGCCCAGATACCATTCATGCAGCGCCTGGGGTGATAGGCCGGCCAGCAGGGAAAAGTTGCCGATAACCATCAGTCGCTGTATGTGGTGGGCATAGGCATCTCTCAGCGACTGACCAATCGCGTGGGCCAGGCAGCGCATGTCGGTGCGGCCATGCCAGAACCAGCCGGGTAAGGGGCGATGATGCTGGAACACATTGCTGTGGGCATAGTCCGGCATGCGTGCCCAGTACACACCGCGCACATATTCGCGCCAGCCAAGAATCTGGCGGATGAAACCTTCCACCGCCGCCAGCGGCGCTGCTCCGGCCAGCCAGGCTTGCTCGGCAGCGGTCACCACTTCGCGCGGCGACAGCATCTTGGTGTTCAGTGCGAAAGACAGCAGTGAATGAAACAGCCGTGGTTCATCGCTGTGCATGGCATCCTGATAGTCACCAAAGCGTGGCAGGACCTGGCTGATGAAATCATCCAGTTGGTGCAGTGCCTCATCGCGGTTGAGCGGCCAGCGCATGGCCTCGGCACAAGGGTGGCCGAAGGAGGAAATGCCTGCATCTTGTAAGGTTTGCCATAATTGACGGTGGTCGTGGCAGGGACGCGTATCGGGTGGGGCTGGCGGTTCGCCACGCCAAGCCTTGCGATTATCCTGATCAAAATTCCATTTGCCGCCGACGGGTTTGCCGTCGTCATCAAGCAGCACGCAATGTTGCTTGCGCATCTGTCGATAAAAGATTTCCATGCGCCACTGCGTCTTGCCGGCAAACAACTGGCCTGCTTCATGGCGGCGGGTATAGAAATGTTCGCTATCGACGGCCTGGCAGGGAATGGTCTGTCGGGCTGCCCAAGCCTGCAATTGCTGGTCCAGACGCCATTCGTCCGGCAACTGCCAGCGAAAGGCGCTCGCCTGATAGTGCTGTAGCAGTGCGTCCAGGTTGTCCCCCAGCGCACCGCGATTGGACGGGTGATCAATGCTGACATAGCGCACTCGATGGCCTTTTGCTTTAAGCCAACGGGCAAAGTCACGCATGGCCGCCAGCACGGCCAGCAGCTTTTGCGCGTGATGCAGCACATAGCCGGTTTCCTGACGCAGCTCTAGCAGCAGGTAAACCACTTCGTCGCACGGCTGGGCAAACCAGCTGTGTTGCGGGTTGAGCTGGTCACCCAGTAGCAGTCTCAGCTCGGTCATGCTGTCCCCCACACGGCCCAGTACGCATGGTCGACAGCCAGCAAGACTGGCTTGCCATGCAGGCGCAAATCGTCGCGAAAACAGTAGAGAATAGTCCGCATGATGTCAGTGCTGCCGGCGGCAGCGTTCTGAGCAATATTTCACTGTATCCCAGCACTGGGCCCATTTGCGCCGCCAGCTCATGGGTCTGCCACAGGCGATACAAGGTTTGGCTGGTAGGCTGGATTTATTGCCCTTGAAGCGGTTGCTCATTGGGTTCCGCTCTCGTCACGTACCGATAGCATGCGACGCAACAAACGTAGTGGAGGTCCGATCAGTGGCAGCTTGTGCAGTAATTCCTCGGCTGAGTCCCAGTAGTCCCGATGCTGGATAACCTTGCCACTGGCATTGAAGCGCAAGTAGCTCCCACCATGTAGCAGAAAGTCCTTGCCGCCTTTGCGGAACTGAAAGTCCCAGGTGATGAATACCTGCTCACCGTCCAGCATTTGTTCGCGAATGATGAAGACCGGCGTTTCCAGCATCTTGAACATGTGCTGGAACACCGCAGTAATCCCTTCCCGGTTTTGTACCGTATTGAACGGGTCCTTGAAGCTGGCTGTGGCGTCATAGAAGTTGCCAATATCCGATAGCGTTTCCGGGCTCAAATGGCTGTACCAGTGAAGCAGCTTTGCCAATTGCGGTCTCAGTTGCGTACCAGATGGCGCAGCAAGGGCAGTCTCAGACAGTACGGTAGTTTCGCGAGCAGCTTGATCCATAGCGTAAACCTGCGAGGAAAATGGATTTCAAAACAACCACGCTCCAGGCCATGCACAATACGTGCGGCCGCTTCGTCCGGGCTGATGATTGCCGGCATCGGGAAATCGTTGAGTGCGGTCAGTCGTGTGGTGACAAAGCCGGGATTGATGAGATAGACATTCAGGCAATACCGCTTGAGTTCGGCATACAGTAGCTCGGCCAGATTGATCAATGCGGCTTTGCTGGGCCCATATACGCTAGCACCGGGTAGTCCGAGATAACCGGCTACGCTAGCCACGATGGCAATGCCGCCGGAACGCCGTGCCATCAAGTCTGGAAGCATGGTTTCCAGGCCGAAATACACGCCTGCCAGGTTGGTATCCAGGGTTTGCCGTACCTGTTCCGCATGAAGTTGCCAGCTTTGTTCTGGCCGGTAATCTGCGGCACAGAAAATGACAAGATCCGGTAGGTGGTTCTGTGTATGCAGTTGTGTCCAGCATTGACGCCAGGAGACGGGATCGGTGACATCGTGTAACAGTACCTCAGCATGCGCATACCCAGCGGCTACTTGTCGCAATGCAGTTTCGCGCCGTGCTGACAGTACCACGTTGGCACCTTTTTCCAGTAAGTGACACGCTAGCGCAGCACCGATACCACTGGATGCCCCAATTAGCCACACGCGTCGGCCAGACCAAGTGCGAATGGGGATATTTGGAGGTGCAAATGGCATGGCCTTACTCCTTGCGGAAAAACAGGCTGACATCACCCAGCCCGAAGCCGAATTTGCTCATGTGCGCGCTATTGAGCATGGTGTGATTGTCTTGCAGGAACATCCAGTCATCGAAATCCACTGCCCACACTCGCCCGTCTAGCGGTAAAAGCAGGCTGTATCTCCAGTGCAGCGCATTGCCAGCCACTTCGCCTTGAGCCTCACCGATTACGTCCGCCGCTGTACCGCGCCACAGGCCATTTCCTTTGGGTTCGAGTCGCCAGCTGCGTTGTTGGCGTGTTCCATCAGCGTAAAGAAAGCGTTCATCGAGAATCAGCGCATTACCGTCGCGGTGACCATTGATATCGACGCTAAAACGCTTGATCAACTTTCCGCTACGGTCACGGAACATTCCCCAGGCCTGGGTGTGGCCAGAGAAAAACTGGTACAAATCCAGCTTGGGTGTATTGTCCTGGTAGCTTTGTATGTCAGGCGTACTGCAAGCAGCCAGTAGTGGCACTACCGCCAGCAGCCAGGCGCACAGGCGAGTCATGGGCGTGCTTCCTGCAGGACAAACTGGGAGACCCCGATGCGGTCCTCATCGAAACCCGCTTCGCAGTAACACAAGTACAGCCGCCAGATACGAATAAAAGCATCGTCGAAGCCCAGTTTGTGCACAGCGTCTAGCTTGTATTCAAAATCATGCCGCCACCGGCGCAAGGTTTCCGCGTAGTCGTGGCCAAAGTCCAGTCTGTCATGTGTATCCAGCCCAGCTTTGCTGGCCTGGCGCTGGAATTCACTGCGACTGGGTAGCATGCCGCCAGGAAAAATGAAGGTCTGAATGAAGTCACTGCCCGTTCGGTACTGGTCGAACCGGCTCTCATCAATCGTGATGCTCTGTACCAGTGCTTTGGCTCCCGGTTTGAGCAGACTGCGTACTTTGCTGAAATAAGCTTGCCAGTAGGCCTCGCCAACCGCTTCGAACATTTCGATGGAAACGATGGCATCGTACTTGCCGTGCAGATCGCGGTAATCAGACCATTCCAGCCGTGCAAGTGGCTTGTTGGCCAGACGCCGTTGCGCGAATTCCAGCTGAGCATTGGAAATGGTGACGCCATGCACGGAGATGCCTTGCTGTACCGCATGTTCGGCAAAGCCCCCCCAACCGCAGCCTATCTCCAGCACCCGCATACCAGGTTTTAGTCCCAACACATCGCAGATGCGCTGATATTTTGCTGCCTGTGCCACGCTCAACGGCAAATCATAATAGCCATCGAACCAGGCGCTGGAGTAAGTCCATGTCGGGTCCAGCCATAACTGGTAGAAGTCGTTACCCAGATCATAGTGAGCATGGATGTTGCGCTTGCTACCGGCTTTGCTGTTACGGTGCAGCTTGTGTTTCAGCCAGTACCAGGCACGAGCGGGTAGGCTGCCACTGGCGGCCGAGCCAAGCACAGTTTGGTTGTGTAGTGCCAGCCTGAGCAAGGCGACCAGATCGGGAGAGTCAAGTAAGCCATCCCGATAGGCTTCGGCAAAGCCGATATCTCCGGCCAATAGCAGCTTGCTGCACGCTGCCCAGTCATGAACATGCAACTCGGCATCCGGTACTTCCCCTTTGGTGCCAAACCAGTACTCCGAACCATCCGGTGTAATCAGACGCAAGCTGCCTTGGTATAGTCGACTCAGCCTGGATAACAGAATCTTTCCGGCAACAGTTGGTGTGCTGCACGGGATGTCTAGGGTGCGAGAAAGGCTCATGGGTGGAACTCCTGTCCGTGAGTCAGGTGGCTGGAGGGTGGCTGGGGTTTGCCGAAGAAGGGTACTTTTTTGCACAACAGCCGCAGTGCCTGCCAATGAATGCGGATGATGATGGACACGGTCAGCAAGGGTTGCTGTAGCAGGGCTGATAGTGCGCTAGCTGATGTCAACGGCGTCATATCACCGGAAACACTGGTATTGAGGAGCACGCCATCCGCATCGTGGTAGTCAATGCGCATCAGCATGCGATCCTGTTTTTCTGCCAGCCGAAACAGGTAATGGCCGACTACCTGGCAGAAAGGGGAGACATGCAGTTGTTTGATGCAGTTAAGGGCCTGACCATTGCGAATGGGCTGGTCATTCTTGTTGGCTAGCAGATAGCAGTGGTGTTCACCAAAGGTGTTGTTGACGTCGGCCAGCACTGCCACCAACTGACCGTTGGCCGCGTGGCAGTACCAGAAGCTGACCGGATTGAATGCATAGCCGAACAGGCGGGGAAAGGTTTGCAGCCAGACCTCGCCATCATCCGGCAAACCGGCCTTGGCCAATTGGCTGCGAACCCAAGGCAGTAGCGGACTTCCGTCGCGCGGGCCGTAGTCTCGGGTACGCACCGACATCAAACGGAAGCGATTGACCCCGAACCAAGCGTTGCCAATTTCATCCAGCGCTGATAAACGCAAGCGTACGGCAAACACCGGATACTGAAACCGGTGATGAGAGGGACGCAGCCGTTGGTGCATGACTGTTCCCTTGATGATATAGGCATCAGTCATCAGTCTAGCCTCGCCCATCTTGGCAGTACGACAAAATCTTGCGCTACCCGTAATGCTGATTTCAGACCATCCTCGTGAAACCCGTAACCAGTCCAGGCTCCTGCGAACCAGGTGTGGCGCTTACCCTGCAAAGCGGGTAGCCGGGTCTGGGCCTGAATGGCTGACTTATCGAACAAGGGGTGCTCATAGATGAAGCGGGCATACTCTAGCGACCTCTCTGGCTCCCGTACTGGATTCAGGGTGACGATGACGGGGGAGGAAACCGGTAGGGGCTGCAGCGTATTGAGTAGGTAACTGACACAGACGGCGCGTTGTGCAGATTGTCTGCTGTCAGCAAGAAAGTTCCAGGCAGACCATACTTTGTGCCTCCGAGGTAGTAAGGCCGGATCGCCATGCAATACAGCTGTATTGGCTTGATAGCGCACGGCCCCCAGCACTGCCCGTTCTTCCGTGCTGGCATCGGCCAACATAGCAAGAGTTTGTGGCGCGTGAGTCGCAAAGATCACGCCATCGAAGTGCTCTTGCCCGTGACGGCTATGCACGACCACACCCTCTTCATCGCGGTGCACCGACAGGACAGGCGAAGATAGACGCAAGTCGGGAATGCGTGCCAGCAATTTTTTGACGTACTGGCGTGCGCCACCCGGCACGGTAAACCAGCGTGGACGCTGGCTGACCTGTAAAAGACCGTGGTTCATGCAGAAACGCAGGAATGTCGCTGCCGGAAACGCCAGGATTTCATGACTGGGGCTGGACCAGATGGCAGCCGCCATCGGCACCAGATAGTGGTTGCGAAAGCGTTGCCCAAAACCTTCTTGCTGTAGTAGTTGGCCTAGTGACAGCTGCTCTTTTAGAGCAACTTCAAGCAAGCGCGGTGCGGCTTTGTTGAAACGCAGAATGTCGGACAGCATGCGATAGAAGGCTGGTGACAGCAGTTTGCTGCGTTGTGCAAACACGGTATCCAGATTGCTACCAGCCCATTCGTCACACCCTTTGTCCAGTGAGACGCTAAAGGACATCTCAGTTGCACAGGACGGAACGTCTAGCTCATCAAACAGCGCAATCAGATTGGGGTAGGTGCGCTCATTGAAGACCAGAAAGCCGGTATCTACCGCGAAAGCCTGACCTTCCAGTTCCAGATCCACCGTGTTGGTATGCCCGCCGGCATAATCAGCAGCCTCGAACAAGGTGACGTCATGGCTGGCAGAAAGTAGCCATGCGCTGCCAAGCCCGGCAATTCCGGCACCGATGACGGCCACCCGCTGACGTTGGACTGAATTTGCTTTCACCATCACTCCTGAAAAAGACGTTATGACATGTTCTTGGTCTACAGGGGCGATGCGAAAGGCCCTCTGCATCAGGGCCGAATGCACCCTCTGGGATCAATCCATTCAAATCACTTGGCACTTGGCAGCACAGTGCTTATATTCAGCATATAACCGCTTTGAAAAAAAAGCTACTAATTAGTAAAAGGTCGTACTCATGAGTATTTTAAGCAAGCTGAGCTTCAAGGATCAGGCGTTCAAACTGCGCGAACAGGCTGTGTTGGACGCCACTACCCACTTGCTGGCAAGTAAAGGATTCGACCTGATGACCATGGATGATGTCGCGGAAGGTGCCGGCATCTCCAAGCCCAGCTTGTACAAGCATTTCAAGTCGAAGGAAGATCTTGCGACGGAGGTGATGATCCGGTTGCTGGATGGCGCGCTTGACTATCTGGAAGGGCTGGATGGCTCACTGAGCGGCAAAGCCCGGCTGGGTAGCCTGCTGGAATGGGCCCTGCGAGTAAGGCTGGAAGGCGGACTACCATTTCTGCCGTCCACCAGCCCACAGGTCAGGGAGATGCTGACACGCAGCATCCGCTATGTAACGCGGGTTTACAAACTGCACAAACAGTTGCAGGCCATTGTGGAACAAGCAAAATCTGCCGGAGAGATTCGTTCTGATCTGCCGACGGATGTACTTCTTTACGCCTACTATTCACGCACTTGCGACCCGGCTGTCGACTACATGAAAGACTTCGGACGCTATAGCAACGATGAAATTGTCTCTCACATGCAAGCGATGATTTTTGCCGGAATTGCTGTCGCTCATTAGAGCGTGGCATAGGTAGTTGATGACAGCCAATATCTAGACTCCTTCTCACTGAAAAGGAGTCTGACATGGACACTGCGCAAAAACGTGAAGCCTGGAACAAGGGCAAGATGATTGGCCAAAAGCCACCACTCAAGCCAAAGGATATCTGGGCTATCCG
>JAFANL010000216.1 GCA_019232735.1 Aquitalea sp.
TCTGGCAGCAGTACCGTCCGCGCAGGCGGCATTCATCTGGGCGGCCCTATCGGTGTACTTCAGCCAGCTGGCCAGCCAGTTACAGGTGGCCGCGGTGGCCGAGCCGGGCGATGCGCGCCATCTGTGCCCGGTATGCGCCAGCGCACCGGTGGCCAGCATCGTGCGCCAGGGAAATGAGGCTGGCTTGCGTTATCTGCACTGCAGCCTGTGCGAAAGCGAGTGGCATATGGTGCGCGCCAAGTGCAGCAACTGCGAAGCCACCCGCGACATCGGCTACTGGTCGCTGGATCAGGTGCACAATGCCGTGCGCGGCGAATCCTGCGGCGACTGCGGCAGCTACCTGAAGATCCTGTCACTGGACAAGGATCAACAGGCCGAAGCCGTGGCGGATGACCTGGCCAGCCTGGCACTGGACGCTGCGCTGGAGGAACAGGGCTTTGCCCGTAGCGGACTCAACCCGCTACTGTTTCCCGGCTAGTCCGGTGTCCTGCCTGCACATGCAACCGGCCCTGGCGGCCGGTTTTTTCATGCCTATGCCTGATTACAAAAACACGGAAAACTGTTCTCAATCATGATGGTGAATCCATGTTTTCTGTTTGCACATCACATCGGCACCAACTACAAAAATAAGGAATGACGCCGGGCAAGATCAGGACAAGCACACCTTGGCTTGTACCCGGCACAAGGACAGCAAAACAAGGCAAAACAGCCAAGCATGCCGCCGGAAACACAAGAAACCACCGGCTGTGGATGCATTATTCGGGGGCGCAACATGGCCAAAACCATATTGATGGTGGATGACTCCAGCAGCCTGCGTCTCGTAGTGAGGATGACGCTGGAAGGCGATGGCTATCAGGTGCTTGAGGCCGCGGACGGCCAGCAGGCCCTGGCCTTGCTGGATGGCCGCAAGATTGATCTGGTGTTGTCGGATCTGAATATGCCGGTGCTGGATGGCATCGGCCTGCTGGCACACATCCGGCAGCTGGATGCATACCGTCTTACGCCGGTGGTCATGCTCAGTACCGAGTCGGCAGAACATCACCAGCAAAGAAGCCAGCCATACGCTGCCAGCGCCTGGATCGTCAAACCCTTTGAGCCCCCTCATCTGCTGGCCACCATCGCCAGGCTGACACAGTGACAAGCCGCCTCATGGACACCGTGATCACGCTGACTGCCGAGCAGACCATCCAGCAAGCCCCCGCCTTGCAGCAACAACTGGCCCGTGCCTTGCTGCAGGAGCACGCCATCATCCTTGAATTGTCACAGGTGACTGAAATCGACTGTGCCGCTGTGCAGATCCTGATCTGGCTGATCCGCAAATCACAGCAGCAAAACTTGCCACTGGCGCTGCGCCATCCCAGTCCGGCCATCCGGGATTTTGTCAGCTTGCTGGGACTGACAGAACTGCAGCTCGCACTGGGGCAAGCGCATGAATCTTGAACAGGCCATGCAATGCTTCTTGCAGGAGTCGGCAGAACTGCTGGAGGAAATGGAAACCATCCTGCTGGATGCCGAGGCGGACAACATCACGCCAGAGCAACTGGGGGCCTTGTTTCGCAGCATGCACACCATCAAGGGCTCGGCCGGGCTGTTCGGGCTGGATGAACTGGTGCACTTCACCCATCAGGCAGAAAACCTGCTGGACCAACTGCGTGATGGCAAACTGCCATTGGATGCGCGCTTGAGTGGTGTACTGCTGTGCTGCCACGATCATGTCAAGGCACAATTGGCCGCACTGGCGGCCGGCCACGCCCTGCCTGCCGGCAACGGGGCCGAGATCCTGGCCAGCATCGCCACCCTGCTGCAACACTGCGATGCCCTGCCCCTTGCCGCGGACCCGCCCGCCGCCTGCGTACCGCAAGCCCCCGCCAACAGCGAATGGCTGCTGTCGCTACGCTTTGGCCCCGATGTGCTGCGCAACGGCATGGATCCGGCCAGCTTCATCCGCTATCTGGCAACGCTGGGAGAGATCCAGGCCATTGCCAGCTGCTGCACCCTGCCCGCCGATGAGGGTTTCGACCCGGAACAGAACTACTTGCGGCTGGAGTTGCAATTTTGCGGCGCAGTCAGTGCCGAGCAACTGGAATCCGTGTTTTCGTTTGCCAGCGATGGCGGCCAGTTCATCATCAGCCCGCGGGCCGCACTGGCCAGCCATCTGCAGCAGGCACTCCCTTGCGGAGATGAAGCCGAGCAGCAAGCGGTCGCAGCCATCTGGCAGGCATGGGGTTTATCCCCGAGCCCAACACCTTCCATGCCGATGGCCAGTTCCAGTGACCGCCTGGCAAGTGCGCCAGCATCAGGCAGCACGGAGGACAGCAAGCCGGCCAAAACCGTAGAAAGCAAATTCATCAAGGTGGAAGCCAGCAAGCTGGACAGCCTGATTGATCTGGTCGGTGAACTGGTCATTGCCGGTGCGGCCAGCAATCTGCTGGCGCGCGGCAATGGTAATGCCTCCTTGCTGGAATCCACCGCCATCATGGCCGGGCTGATCGAGCAGATCCGCAGCCAGACCTTGTCCATGCGCATGGTGCCGATTGGTGAAACCTTCAGCCGCTTCCCTCGCTTGGTACGCGATGTAGGTCAGGAGCTGGGCAAGCACATCAAGCTGGTCATTACCGGGGCAGAAACCGAGCTGGACAAGTCCATGGTCGACAAACTGGCCGACCCGCTGACCCATCTGGTCAGGAATGCCATCGATCACGGCATAGAAAGCGCGCAGCAACGCCGCGCCGCCGGTAAACCGGATGAAGGCCATGTCTGGCTGAATGCCTATCACGAATCCGGCAGTGTGGTGATTGAAGTGGCTGATGATGGTGGCGGGCTGGACAAGCAACGCATTCTGGCCAAGGCCCGGCATCGCGGCATCATCAGCAGCGATGCCTCCTTGAGCGAACAGGACATCTTCCAGCTGGTTTTTGCACCGGGCTTCTCCACCGCGGAACAGATCAGCAATCTGTCCGGCCGCGGTGTAGGACTCGATGTGGTCAGGAAGAACATCCAGCAGCTGCGCGGCACCGTGGAAATCGACAGTGAAGAGGGATGGGGTAGCACTTTTCGCCTGCGTTTGCCGCTCACGCTGGCCATCATCGATGGCTTCCTGGTCGAGATTGGCAGTTCCACCTTCATTATCCCGCTGGAGTCGGTGGTGGAATGCATGGAACTGCCGACGGGGCTGACTGACACGGCGGCACAACATTGCCTGCAGCTGCGCGGCGAGATCCTGCCGCTATTACACCTGCGGCATTTCTTTGACCTCCCGGGACAGCCCGGACGGCGCAGGAATGTGGTGGTGGTCCAGGCCGGTGACAGCAAGGCTGGTCTGGTGGTCGACACCCTGCATGGCGAGTTCCAGACCGTGATCAAGCCGCTGGGCAGCCTGTTTCGCCACCTCAGGGCCATCAGCGGCTCCACCATTCTGGGCAGCGGTGAAGTGGCACTGATACTGGATGTTCCGGCACTGATTCAGCACCTTACCCAACAGGAAAGCGAGCATGACTCGCTCACCCGCACGCTGGCCCTGCCGCTACCCGGCACACCAGACACGCTCACCACAAGCCATGATCGCCATTCGGGGGAAACAACATGAGCAAGGGAAAACCCATCAGCACCGCGGCACGTCTCAGCCTGGGCTTTGCCAGCCTGATTGTTCTGCTGCTGGCCTGTGTACTGGCCGCCCTGAACGGCTTTGGCATGATCAACGACGGCATGCACGATATGGAAGTCAATGATCAGGAAGCCAATCTTGCCGCAGATTTGCTGAATCAGGCCCAGACCCTGCGTATCTCCTACCGCGATGTCATCATCTTTACGGACCTGAAAGAGATTGCCGCCGCCGAGGAAAAATACAATGAGGCAGGGCGGGACTATCTGGAAACCGAGAAACAACTGGCCTCGGTATTTCAGCGTGAGCCGGGTACCACCGCACGTGAAAAAGAGCTGATGGCACAGATCCAGAACCTGCGCCCCACTGCCTTTGCCTTGATGGACAAATCGGAAAAGCTGGGCGCGGTCAACCGCAATGATGAAGCCGGCATGGTCATGAAAAACGAAGCGGCCCCCGCCATGCGCCGGCTGGTGGACATCATACACACCCTGTATGCCTTTGAGTTGAAGCTGAATGCCGATGCCCGCCAGGATGCACAAAAGGTTTATTTGCAGGCCAGAACCGTGATGATTGCACTGGCCATTGCCGCCACCCTGCTGGGGATCTTGCTGGCCACACTGATTACCCGTCGCCTGGTGCGCTCCCTGGGGGGAGAGCCGCACGACGTGGTTGAGGTCATGCATGCCATCGCCTCCGGCAACCTGATGGTGCAATTGCAGCTGCGCGCAGGCGATACCGATAGCATGATGAGTTCGGTCGCCCGGATGGTGAACAAACTGCACAACATCATGAGCGAGGTAAAAAGCGGCGCGGACAACCTGTCCTCGGCCGCGCAGCAGCTCAGCGCCACCTCACAGTCACTGTCGCAATCGGCCAGCGAATCGGCCGCCGG
>JAFANL010000178.1 GCA_019232735.1 Aquitalea sp.
ACGGTCGTCATCACCGGAGAGTCTGGCTGCGGCAAGGAACTGGTGGCGCAACTGCTGCATCAGTATTCCGACCGTGCCGATGGCCCTTTCCAGGCAGTCAACTGCGGTGGCCTGCCGGTAAACCTGGTGCAGTCGGAACTGTTCGGCCATGAGCGCGGCGCCTTTACCGGCGCCTCCTCCGGCCGTATCGGCCGCATCGAGGCCGCCCAGAATGGCACCCTGTTTCTGGATGAAATTGGTGACATGGCCATCGAGGCGCAAGTCAATCTGCTGCGCTTCCTGCAAGAAGGCACCATAGACCGGCTGGGCGATAACCGTAGCCGCAGCATCGACACCCGGGTTTTGTCGGCAACGCACGTCGACCTGCCTGCTGCCATCAGCACAGGGCGTTTTCGCCAGGACCTGTATTACCGACTCTGTGTCTGTCAGCTACACCTGCCCCCCCTGCGCGAGCGGCGCTCAGATATTCCCCTGTTGGCCAAACACCTGTTGTTTCAGAGTTCCCAGCGCCTGGGCCTGCCACACAAGCGGCTGTCGTATGAGGCACTGGCCATCATGTTGCAGCATGATTGGCCTGGCAATATCCGTGAAATGTCCAATCGCATCAGCCAGGGGCTGGCCATGGCCAGCGGGCGGGTGATCCGGCCGCAAGACATGGGGCTGGGCAGCAGCATGATTGCACCGCTGCATAATGGTCTGGAGGCGGTAAGGGAAAGAGCCGAGCGTGAGGCAGTGGAAATGGCGCTGGAGCTGCATGGCCATAACAGCAGCAAGGCTGCGCGCATGCTGGGCATCTCGCGCGCCACCCTGTATCGGCTATTGAAGAAGTATTCAATGCAAGTCGTGGACTGATACATCATGGCGTAGCTGGCCTGTGCGGGTAGGACTACACCATGCTGCATCGCCGGAGACAAATCATGTGAAAACCCGAGCGCCAGCCAAGGGAGCTTGTCACTGACCTTGGCCGGGGTACGGGATAATGTTCAGTGCAGCCCAATGCCCGCCATCATGGCACGGCTGGGCATGATGAAATTGATCAGCCCGGCCTGCGCTTGTACCACCAGCTGGATATGCAGGCTATTGTTGGTGATGATGCCGTTACCGGCAATCTGGGAAAACTGCATCAGCTGCCCCTGCCCCAGCGACTGACCCATCTGGCCGGCACTACCCATATTGATGTTGACCCCCAGTTGGCCCGTCGTGGCGGTACTGCTCTGGCCGCTAGCCTGCCAACCTGCAGGCATGCTGATTGCGGCCGCGCCATCATTGATGTCGATACTGGTGATGTTGCGGGAAATATTGCCATTGCCGGCTTGCTGATTGATCTGAACCGTGCCCTGTACCGAGGCCAGTCCGGTCGGTATATTGCTGGCGGCACTGCTCGTCGTGCTGGTACTGTTGAGCGTGTAGCGATTGATGACCGGCACCGCGCCGGCTTGTGCACTGAGCTGGACGCCAGCCCCCTGCACCACGCCGGCAGCATTCTGCCAGGTACTCAGCATCTGCACTCCGAAGCGCACGATCTGCCCGGCATCCACATACCGCCCACGCATGCTGTCCAGTACGCTGTCGTCAACATAGGCCAGCATGGATTTTGCCGGCATGCTGAAGCCAAGCACCAGCATCGCCGGCAGTACTTTGGTTAAAGCACGCATGCTCTGCTCCCTGCCATCCCCGTTCCGGCCCGGTTAAGGCCGGCTGCAGAGACTATAAGAAATCACTGTAGAGAAAGCCGTATTCCACCAGTTCGGCCGGCGACACCGGCTGCATGTTTACCATCAGCTGCCGGGCAGACAAAGGGCTGGGAAACTGGCGCAAAGGCCCCTGTGGCAGGTAGCCCGGTCCGGCTACCGCCAGCAATACACCATTCCACTGCCGGGTAAATTCCGGCATGGGAATCGCACGGTTACCCAATGCCGGATCAGCAACATAGACCGTGTCACGGGTAGCCATCTTCAATACGACAAAGTGCTTGTAACCATTGATGTCGAGCATGATCAGCGCGGGAATGCGCAAGGCTGGCAGACGTTCGGCACCACTGACAAAGCCACTGGCACGCAGGCCCAGCACATTGACGTAGTGCTTCATGTCCAGCATGGAAAACCCCTGCTGCCGCACCACGTCGGGATTGGCTCCGGCCATCATCCCGGCAATGACTTGTTGTTCATCGACATCGCGGCCAAAACCGTAGCGCAGCAAGGTTGTCAATGCGGCTGCACCACAACTGAAATCCGTTTTTTGCTCCACCACATAACGGAAGCGTATTTCACGCAGGCTATGCACCTGTTTGTAGACATTGCCATCGCCGGTGTAGGCCGGCAGCATCATGTCTGCCGCCTGGGCGAACTCTTCGCCACCAGAGCAGAACAGGCATAGCAGGATCGATAACAGCAAGCGGGTCGGGAGTTTCATGGTCATAAACCGGCAGCACGGTCACCAGACTGCGCTGCCGGTCTCTCCCTGACTTAGTGGGTTGCAGCAACCGACAGGCTGTTCACCTGCTGGTTGGACAAGCCGGCTGCATTGTTCAGGCCGACATTGCCGGTGATGCCATTCACGGAACCAGAGATGCCTGCGGTGCCGCTAAGCGGGAAGAAGGTCGTTACAGAAGTACCCTGATTGACCTGAGTGCCACCAGCCGAAGCGGTTGCCAGTACGGCGGAACTGGCCGATGCCAATGCCACATCGTTCTTTTGCTGGTTACCGGCACCAGCGGCATTGTTGACCCCGGCATTACCCTGAATGCCGTTCACCGAATTGGTCACCGTGGCCGTCATGGCATTGGAGGTTCCCCACATCGGCTGCTCGAAGGTGTAGTTATTGCCATCGTTCAACTGCTCAAACGAAACGGCAGCGGCGGCACCACTTTGTTTGCCAGTGGCCGAGGCAATGGAAACATTGTTGGCCTGCTGGTTGAAGAAGCCGGAAGCGTTGTTCACGCCGGCATTGCCTTGAATACTGGTCACACTACCGCTCATCGTGGCACTGGTCGGGTCAGTCACATCCAGCTTGTTGCCCAGATTTTTCTGTACGTCATCGACCCGTGCGCTGGCCATGGCATCTGCTTTGGGATCGAATACTTCATACACGGCGATGCCTTCCAGATAGGCGGTGCCTGTCAGGTTGACATTGGTGTTGCTGTAGGTGTTCGACAGATTGTTGCTGATCTTGCTCGTGGTCGAGGACGACGGGTCGTTGGGCGTATCGGACCCACTGGCATAGGCTACGCCACACACACCAACAAGAGCGAGGAAAAGCACTTTTTTCTGCAGCATTGCGGTCATGATTATTCTCCTGGCGATTTGCTTGAATGCCGGTCATCACGCATGAGTGACGACCGGAACTGCTCACGGGTTACTGCTCACGGATTGGCCCATTGCACGGCCACGACATTGACAGCCTGGTTGTGGCTGCCTGCAATCTGGTTAAGCTGCACCAGCCCCCGGCTTCCCTGGAAAGCTGCTGCAGAAATATCGGTCTGGACATGGCCGCTACTGCCCGTGGTCGTCACAGTCGGACTGCTGCCTGCGGTATCGGCCAGCAGGCTGTCTGCCGCTGCGGATGGCAGTGTCGTGACATGCGGCTGTGGCGATACCGCCAGGCTGAAGGTGTTCAGCGACTGATTGGCATTGCCGGCAGTCTGGTTGATGGCCATCAGGCCTTGGCTACCGGAAAAGGCTGCCCCAGTAATACTGGCGTGGGCATCCGCCATGGCGGCTGTTGTATTGGCCGACTGTTGCTGGGGCAGGAATACGTTGGCATGGCTCGCCGTCGTCGAGACAGCCACGGCCTGCAGATTACCTTGCTGATTGGCATTGCCTGCCGCCTGATTCAAAGCCAGGACGCCGTGATCTGACTGACCGCTATTGTCGATAACGGCCTGTTCGGCGTGCGCGACGGCACCAAGACAGCTACTGAGCCACAACAATTGCATGATGCGCATGGTGTCTCTCCTAGTGAGCCAGACCGCTCAAGGGTTGCAGGCCGGATTGCAACTGCTGGCTGATACCTGCACCGGCAACACCCCCACCGCTGCTGCTTGCCGCACCGATGGTGCCGGCACCGGCAAGCGGAACCGCCGTCAGGGTTGTGACAGGCAAGCCCTGCATTTGCCCGGCAGGGCCGATCACGCTGCCACGCATGGCGCCCAGCAATATGTCGTCCGATTGACTGCTGATGGCGACCACCTGCTGGGTGGCGCCGACAATCACATCCGCCTGCGAGGCATGCGCCACGCTCACATCAGGACTGGGATCGCCATGGCGGATGGCACTCCGGCTGGGCACTTCCCTGCCGATGATGATGTCGCCATCACCTGCGGCATGGGCTACCGCCTGCAGAGCCAGCCCTGCCAGAGCAAGCAGGAGCAGGCGATGGGTTTGCGCTTTCATCATCAGCACCAGTCAGGTTGAGCAATGCCCCCACTAGTGCAGGAAGCGTGCCAACCTTGCCAAGGTCCTATGACATAAGGGAATTGGGATTTGGCTATGCGAACGGCTTGTGACACCTGTATCAGAACTGAAACAGAAATCAGCGACCATGCTCCGACACGCGAAGCTCAGTCACTCAAACCGGGTGATGACAGTGCAATTCCATCGATATTTATTGGTCAAGAGCCCGGATAGCACAGCGGCATGCTGTATCAGCGCTGCGACAAGGGCTGGTTTTCATGCCAGGTAAATCCTGATCGAAGGAATTATTGACAACTGATTTTTTTGATCGCTTGTTACAGACGGGTTCCTGTCTATAAACAAGTTATCCATAAGCGACACAGTAAGCAGAAGAACGGGGAGAAACCACATCATGAATATTTCGCAAAGGCTGGCTTTGACATTGGGCATTGCCTTGCTCGCGCTGCTGGGCATCGGGGGATTTGGGCTATATGAGCAGAGCCTGGCCAATGAGCGCTTCAACTATCTGAAAGCCAATACGTTTCCCAGCATCATCACACTGGATGAAATGCAGGATGCCCTGACCCAGTCACGCACCGGCACCTACCGTCACGTCATCGACCAGAACGATGCGCAGAAGGAAAAGGATCTGCAGGCCATCAGCAGCAATGACAAGAAGTTCGATGACAAGCTGGCACTCTATGAAAAGGATCTGATCTCCAATGAAGAAGACCGTCACATGGTGGAGCAGGATCGCAAATTGATGCAGGACTATCGCACTGCCCGCAATGCGGTACTGAAATTGTCTCAAGAACACAAAAACCAGGAAGCCGAACAGGCCATTGTCAATGGTCCGATGCGCGCCATTACGGCAACACTGAACAAACAGATCAAGGACCATGCCGATTTCAATTATCACTATGCCGACAAACTGTCACAGGACAATGCCGCGGCCTACCAACAGGCCATCATGATGTCTTCGGTCATCATCGGCCTGTGCCTGCTGCTGTGCGCAGTGTTGGGTGGCAAGCTGTTCCTGCATATCCGTGGCAGCCTGGGTGGCATGCGCAGTGTGATGCTGTCGGTTCGCCAGTCACTTGATTTCCGGCAACGGGCACCCGTCGGCCAGCAAGACGAAATCGGCGAAACGGCCACTGCCTTCAACCAGTTACTTCAGCAATTGCAGCAAAGCTTTCAGGACATTCGGCGCAGCATCGAAGCGGTGGATCAGGATATCGAAGGCATGGCCACCAATACCGGCGAGATCGCGCGCAGTTCCGAGGTGCAGAGTGAAGCCGCCGCCGCCATGGCTGCCGCCATCGAGGAAATGACCGTCAGCATCAACCATGTGTCGGATCGTGCCTCAGAGGCCAGTGAGCAGACCCGTGCCGCAGGTCATACCGCCACGCAGGGTGGCCAGGTCATCACGGCAACGGTGGATGGCATTACCCAGGTCTCCGCCTCCATCCGTGAGGCAGCCGGCCATATCACGCAATTGCAGGAAGACAGCAAGACCATTGCTATCGTGATGGGCATCATCAAGGATATTGCCGAACAAACCAATCTGCTGGCATTGAACGCAGCCATCGAAGCGGCCCGCGCCGGCGAGATGGGCCGGG
>JAFANL010000107.1 GCA_019232735.1 Aquitalea sp.
CGCCCTGTCCACGCTGGGGCCGTTCTCGATTGATACCTTCCTGCCGGCGATGCAGGCCATCGGGCAGTCGCTGTCGGCATCTCCTTTGCAGATGCAGCAGGCGCTGACGGTTTACCTGCTGTGTTATGCGGTGATGATGTTGTGGCATGGTTCGATTTCGGATGCCGTTGGCCGCCGCCCGGTCGTGTTGGTGACCACCTTGCTGTTTAGCCTGGCTTCGCTGGGGTGTGCGCTGGCGCCGTCGCTGGGCTGGTTGCTGCTGTGTCGGGGTTTGCAGGGTTTGTGTGGCGGAGCGGGGCTGGTCGTGGGGCGGGCCATCATCCGCGACAAACTGGATGGGGCCGAAGCGCAGCGGCTGATGTCGCAGGTGACCATGTTGTTTTCGCTGTCACCGGCCATTGCTCCGGTGGTGGGGGGCTGGCTGTTCGGTGCTTTTGGCTGGCATTCCATTTTCGTGTTCATGGCGCTGGTGGGGCTGATCCTGTTCCTGATGACCTGGTTTGCACTGGATGAAACCCATCATGAAGCGGTGCGTACACCGCTGGCCTGGCGTTCCTTGCTGCAAAACTATCTGGAGGTCTTGCGCAAGCGCGATTTCCAGCTGCTGGCCGCTGCCGTGTCCTGCAATTTTGCCGGTTTTTTCCTGTACATCCCCTCGGCCCCGGTCTTCCTGATGCAACACCTGCATTTGCGGCCCGACCAGTTTCTGTGGATGTTCGGCCCGGCGGTGTCCGGCATCATGTTCGGCGCTTTTCTGTCCGGCAAGATGGCGGGCCGGCGGGGCGCGCGCGAAATCGTCTCGCTGGGTTATGTGCTGATGTTTGTCGCCGCGACGGCCAACCTGGCTTACAACCTGCTGACCACCACGGCCTTGATGCCGTGGGCGGTACTACCGCTGGCGCTGTACACCACCGGCATGTCGCTGGCCGCGCCTTCCATCACGCTGAACCTGATGGACCAGTTTCCCGCCTTGCGCGGGACGGTGTCTTCCTTGCAGGGCTTCTTGCAGACCATGCTGGGCAGTATTGTGGCCGGGGTGATTGCGCCGCTGGTATGGGGCAGTACCTTGAACCTGGCCTGTAGCATGGCGGTGTTTCTGGTGCTGGGTTTCTGTTTCCGTACGGCGTATCGCCGCCGCATCAACCGCGTTGGGGCACGGTGATTCCCGCGCCGGCCAGCGCGCACAGCCTGGCCGGATGTTGCCAAACCCTGTCGGCAAAGTGGATTTCCTGGAATTTACCTCAAAATGGATTGCAAAAGAGAATGATTCGCAGGTAAGATGCGAAAAATTATCATTCGCTTGCAGCCATTCCGCATCCTGTGGCCGCGCTGCTCAAACTAAAGGGTATCTCATGCGTTCTACCGTAAGCACCTTGCTGTTGGCTTCTGCCGCCTTGACCCTGAGCGCCGTTGCGGCCGCCAAGGAATATCCGATTGGCAAGCCGGCCATCAAGAATGGCATGGAAATCGGCGCGGTTTATCTGCAGCCGACCAAGATGGAACCGGAAGGCATGATGCGCAAGGCGGAAGAGTCCGACGTGCATCTGGAAGCCGACATCCATGCACAGAAGAATAATCCCAACGGCTTTGAAGAAGGCGCTTGGATGCCCTACCTGATGGTCAAGTACGAACTGACCAAGGTGGGCGGCAAGGGCAGCATCAAGGGTGACATGATGCCGATGGTGGCCAATGACGGCCCGCACTATGGTGACAACGTCAAGCTGCAAGGCCCGGGCAAGTACAAGCTGAAGCTGACCATCATGCCGCCGTCGGAAAACCCGCACGCCCACTTTGGCCGCCATGTGGACAAGGAAACCGGCGTTGGCCCGTGGTACAAGACTTTTGAAGTGAATTACGAGTTCACCTACGCCGGTATCGGCAAGAAGGGTGGCTACTAAGCCCTCTTTCTGTTCGGCAGTGGCCTGACGGGTAAGGTGTAATGCGAATCTAAACGCAAACCATTCCCGTTGGAGTATCATGAGAAGCAGCGCTGCCTGATTTGAGCCAGCGCTGTTTTCCATTCAGGGGTTGCATATGAAAGTTGCGATGTTTCTGGCGGCAGCAGCGCTGTCGATGTCGGCACTGGCTGAAGACATGCCCACCTACAAGCTGGAAATGAAGGACGGGGTAGTTAATCCGGCCCGCCTGCAGGTTCCGGTGAATACCAAATTCCGGCTGGAAGTACGCAATAGCGGCAAGACGCCGGCCGAGTTTGAAAGTACCCAGCTGCGCAAGGAAAAAGTGCTGGCACCGGGCGTGACTTCCTCGGTGGTGATCCTGCCGCTGGCGGCCGGTGAGTACAAGTTTTTCGATGATTTCCACATGGCAACCGGACAAGGCGTGATTGTCGCCAAGTAAACCATCCGGTTTGAGAGGACATAAGCAATGGGTCAGGTATTGTTCATCGTCTGGCGCGAAAGCGTCGAAGCCTTGCTGGTGGTGGGCATTCTCAATGCCTGGATGAACCAGAACCCGCAGGGCCGGGCTGGCAAGCCTTATCTGTGGGGCGGGGTGGCGCTGGGTATCGCACTGGCGATCTTGCTGGCGGTGGCGCTGTTCTCGGCCAGCACCCTGATGGCCGGTTCGCAGGATGTGTTCCAGACCGTGATGGAGTTCATGGCTTCCGGATTGATCGTGCAGATGGTGCTGTGGATGCGCGAACATGGCCGCACGCTGAAGAAAGAGCTGGAATCCGGCCTGGCGGAAAACGCCAGCTCGGCCAACTGGTGGGGCGTGACCACGCTGGTGGCCATTGCCGTGGCGCGTGAAGGCAGTGAAACCGTGGTGTTCCTGTATGGCATGCTGGGCAGCGCCGATGGTCAGACCCTGCTGCACATGAGTGGTGCTGCCCTGCTTGGTCTGGGCCTGGCCTTCCTTACCTTCTACCTGCTGCAGCTGGGCGGCAAGATCCTGTCCTGGAGACTGTTTTTCCGGGTGACCGAAATCATGCTGCTGTTGCTGGGTGCATCCTTGTTCCTGGCTGCGGTGGAAAAGCTGATTTCCATGGAACTCCTGCCTGCACTGATCGACCCGTTGTGGGACAGTTCTGCTTTGCTGGATGACATGACGCCGGCTGGTGGCGTGGTGGCTTCGCTCACCGGCTATCGTGCTCACCCGGCGCTAATGAGCCTGCTGGCCTACCTCTCG
>JAFANL010000151.1 GCA_019232735.1 Aquitalea sp.
TGGCATACAAGCCCGCCTGCACCGGCAGCCCGGCCAGCAAGGCGTAAGCCAGGCTTTGCGGCAGCAATAGCAGCGTGACCACGATGCCGGCCGTCAGATCTCCGGCCAGCCAGTGGCGCTGGTAATGCTGCAACCATGCGGGCAGGCAACGCTTCAGGAGCAGCATCGCAACAGGAGGGGCAGCAACAACATGCCCAGCAACATCGCCAGGACAAAACCCAGACCGGCCGGTAAGGCCATGCCGAGCAAGATCAGGCCGGGACCGGGGCAGATGCCGGCCAGCCCCCAGCCAATGCCGAACAGCACACTGCCCAGCACCAAGCGCACCGTCAGCCTGCTTTTATCCGGCAATTGCATCGGCTCGCCCAGCAAGCTGTGACTTTGCCGCTCGGCACGGCGAAAAGCGAAGAAGGCAACGCCGATGGCCCCGGCCATGACCAAAGCCAGGCTGGGATCCCAGCGGCCAGTCACATCCAGAAAGCCCAGCACCTTGGCCGGATTACTCATGCCAGACAGCAACAGACCCAAGCCGAACAGCAAGCCGGCAATCAACGCAGACAGCAGTTTGCTCATGGCTCAGGCCCATCCCAGACAGTGGCGCACGATATATACCGTCACGCCAGCACTCAGCATGAAACAGCCGGTGGCCAACAGGGAACGTGGGGACAGACGTGACAGTCCGCACACGCCATGGCCACTGGTGCAGCCGGAAGCCAGCCGGGTCCCGATGCCCACCAAGATACCCGCCAGCAGCAAGCGTGGCAGTGGTGTGGCCAGCTGGATGGTGGGCAGTGGACCGATCAGCCCCCACCAGAGGGTCGGGGCCAGCAACAGGCCAAGGACGAAGGCCAAACGCAGCGGCCAATCTCCGGCGCGATCCAGCAAACCACCCAGCATGCCGCTGATGCCAGCAATGCGGCCATTCATCAACACCAGCCAGCTGGCAGCCAGGCCGATCAACGCCCCTCCCGCCAGCGCGGCGGCCGGGGTAAATACTTCCCAAGCTATCTGCACATCCCCTCCTCAGGGCTGCCCCGCGTCGTCACCACAGAACACCCCATGCAAGGCCGACAACATGATCATGGCCTCTGCACTGGCGACGCTGTAAAAAATCCATTTGCCTTCACGCCGGGTGCTGACCAGACCTTCATTACGCAATACGCCCAGTTGCTGGGACAAGGTGGGCTGGCGGATGCCAGTCAGCTTTTCCAGCTCGGATACGGTTTTTTCACCGTCCACCAGCTGGCACAGCAGCATCAGCCGGTCTTCATTGGCCAGGCTTTTCAGCAGGGTCGCCGCGCGGCTGGCGTTATTGCGCAACAGGTTCAGATCCATGGTCACCATCCCGATACCGGGGTAAACAGCGCCCTGTTACCCAGGGCTGCCACCGGTTTCATTTTTATAATATACATTATAGTATAATGTTTTGCAGTGTGCGATAGTACTGCCAAATCAACTACATCGCTCTTCTCATCCCGCGTAGGGGACTCGCATGCCGCAGCCACAACTTGCCGCTTTCTTCGACCCGGCCACCGCCACCATTTCCCATGTGGTGTTTGACCAGCCAGGTGGCCACGCCGCCATTATCGACCCGGTGCTGGACTACGATGCCAGATCTGGGCGCACCTCCAGCCATTCGGCGCAACAGCTGCTGGATTTTATCCGGCAACAACACTTGCAGCTGCAATGGATTCTGGAAACCCACGCCCATGCCGACCATCTGTCCGCCGCAGCCTGGCTGCAACAGCGGGCAGGCGGACGCATTGCCATTGGCCAGGGTATTGCCGGGGTGCAGCAGCTATTTCAGGGTGTTTTCAATCTGGACGCCGATTTTGCCACCGATGGCAGCCAGTTCGACCACCTGTTTGCCGATGAAGAGATTTTTTACATCGGAACACTGCAGGCCAAGGCACTGTCCGTGCCCGGGCATACCCCGGCCGACATGGCCTACCAGATTGGCGATGCCGTATTCGTCGGCGATACCCTGTTCATGCCCGATGTCGGCAGTGCCCGCAGCGACTTCCCCGGCGGCGATGCCCGCACCCTGTACCAATCGGTGCAGAAACTGCTGTCGCTTCCGGATGACACCCGTCTGTTCATGTGCCATGACTACCCGCCCACCGTGCGGCCCATCGCCTGGGAATGCACGGTGGCCGCGCAGAAACAGGAAAACATCCATCTGCGCGCCCATACCAGCCAGGCAGAATTTGTCGCCCTGCGCCAGGCACGTGATGCCGGCCTGGATATGCCCGCGCTGATTCTGCCTGCCATTCAGCTGAATATCCGTGCAGGCCGTCTGCCGCCGCCGGAGGACAACGGCGTAAGCTATCTGAAAATACCGCTGGATCTGTTGTAGACTCGAAAACATGCTTTCTTTCCGGCTAACCGCATGAGCCTGCCTGCCCTACCCGCCGCACCGGACTGCCTGCTGGATACACGGGGTCTGCCCCGCCATGGCCGTTATCAGGGACACATTGCCCACCTCGACTGGCAAGCCATGCCGCTAAGCTTGCCCCAGCGTCTGCTGCGACCGCTGCGACACAAGCGCTGGCAATACCTGGCACTCACGCATGCCGACTATGTCATCGGGCTGGCGGTGGTGGATGTGGGCTGGACCGGCGCCGCGTTTGCGTATCTGTTCGACCGATGTCAGGGGCGTTTGCTGGCCGATGTGGCCGCCGATGGTTTTCCACTGCATGGCGCGCACATCGCCGACCAGGCCTTTGCCGCCGCCCGCTTTGCCAGCCGCAAGCTGAGTGTGCGTTTCAGCCCGCAGGAGCGACGGCTGACGGTGGAGGTCCAGTCCGCCCGACTGCAACTGGCCGCCCATCTTGATCTCGCCAGCACGCCACCAGTACTGGCCGCGATTGCGCCAGCCAACTGGCTGGCGCACTCCACGCACAAATCCGGCGCGCTACACGTCAGTGGCTTTGCCGACTGTCAGGGACAGCGTTTTTCGCTGGATGGTGCGGTTGCCAGCCTGGATTACTCCAATGGCCTGCTGGCACGGGACACCGACTGGCGCTGGGCCAGTGCCCACAGCCCCACGCTGGGCTTCAATCTGCAGCAGGGTTATATGGGTGAGGCCGAAAATGCCATCTGGCTGCAAGATCAGCTATATCCCCTGTCCGCCGTGCGCTTCGACTTTGATCCACAGCAGCCCATGCACGCCTGGCAGATATGCAGCGAGGACGGGCTGCTGCAATTGCAATTCACCCCGGAAGGGCTGCGGGAAAAAAATCAGAACCTTCTGATCGCCAGTAGCCGTTATATTCAAGCCATAGGCCGTTTCGACGGCTACCTGACCGATCCGCGCAGCGGCAGCCGCCATGTGGTGCAGGCCTTGTGCGGTGTCACCGAAGATCATTACGCACGTTGGTAATCCCATGACCATCATTATCCGGCCCGCCAATTATCAGGATGTACCGGCCCTGACCTCGCTGACCGCCGAAATGGGCTATCCATCAGACATCCAGGCACTGGGAGAGCGGTTGACCATGCTGCTGGGCAGCCCGGACCTGCATCAGCTATGGGTGGCGGAAATCGAAGGCGAGGTGGCCGGCTGGTTGCATGCCTTCTGGCGTCCGCTACTGGATGCCCCGGCGGCAGTGGAAATTGGTGGGCTGGCCGTTGCCCTGCGCTGGCGACGACACGGTGCCGGCCGCGCCCTGCTGCACGTGGCAGAACGCTGGGCGCGCACCAAAGGTGCCACTACGGTAACCCTGCGCTCGGCCATTCATCGGGAAGAAGCACCGGACTTTTATCAGCATCTCGGTTACCAGCAGAACGACCGCCAGAAAACCTTCCGCAAGCAGCTGGATAGCACCAGCTAGTACCCCGCCGGCTCACCCTTCCCTCTCCTGGCCAGAGCAGAAGCCCTCTCCCCGGCGACCGGCGAACAGGACAAAAACCCTTGTCAAATCAGTTGCACAGCCGTGCATATCGGCGGGCAACAAAGTTGGCACGCGGTCATCTAACTGGTCTACCATAGCCCCGCTGTCGAGCCGGACGCCATGGCGAAATACCCCCATCGCCTTCAGACTAGTGTTAGCATGGCGCCCCGATTAGAGCATTCAATCTAACCTCAGCCAGGAGATTACGCGCATGCGTGTGCTGAATACCATTCTCGAGCACAATCGGAGCTTCGTCGAAAACCACGAGTACGAACAGTTCAAGACCGATAAATTTCCTGACAAAGGTCTCGCCATCCTCGCCTGCATGGATGCCCGCCTGGTCGAGCTGCTGCCCAAGGCCATGGGTCTGAAAAACGGTGATGCCAAACTGATCAAGAACGCCGGTGCGCTGATCACCCACCCCTGGGGATCGGTCATGCGTTCGCTCATCGTCGCAGTCTATGAGCTGCGCGCCGAAGAAATCTGCGTGGTGGCCCACCGCGACTGCGGCATGCGCGCCATCGACCCCAGCAAGATCCTGAGCCATGCCACCGAGCGTGGCATCAGCGAGGACACCATCAGCACCCTGCGCCATGCCGGCATTGATCTGGACAACTGGCTCAAGGGCTTCGACAACGTTTCCGACAGCGTGCGCCACAGCGTGCAGACCGTTCGCAACCATCCGCTGATGCCCAAGGACATTCCGGTGCATGGCATGGTGATCCATCCCTCTACCGGTCGCCTGGAACTGATCATCGACGGCTATACCGGCAAGGCCCCCGTGCACGCATGACACAGGTGGCTGCGCTGGGCCTGTTCGGTGGCACCTTCGACCCCATCCATGCCGCTCACTTGCGCATGGCACAGGCCTTTCGCACTGAATTGCAACTGGACGCGGTGCGGCTGATTCCGGCCGGCCAGCCCTACCATCGCCAGCATGGTGCCCATGCCAGCCCGGAACAGCGGCTGGCCATGGTGCAGCTGGCCATCGCCGGCCTGCCCGGCCTGTATGCGGATGCACGTGAAGTCCACCGTAACAAGCCGGCCTACACCATCGACACTCTGCAGGAAATCCGTGCCGAAGTGGGCCCCGATGTGGCGCTGTGGTGGCTGATCGGTGGCGACTCGCTGGCCAGCCTGCATACCTGGCGGCGCTGGGAGGACTTGTTTGCCCTGGCCAATATCGCCGTGGCACTGCGCCCCGGCTTCGACCAGACCCGGCTGCACCCTGCCGTGCGCACACAATGGCAACAACGCCAAGTCACTGATTTTTCAAATGCCTCGCCTTCCGGTACAATGCGCCCCCTGGCCCTGCCACCGCTGGATGTCTCCGCCACGGAAATCCGCCAGCGACTGCGCACCGGTGCCAATGTGGAACATCTGCTCAGCACGCCGGTACTAGGCTATATCCGCCAGCACCGGCTGTACTGCTGAACAGAAAACCGGCCACTGCCGGTACGGGCTGCCGGCCATCTGCCCGCAGCCCCTGCCCGTTTTTACCGCAGGTTGCGGTAAACGCTCTTTACCAGATACCTCTGGCCGCCCGACTGCCGCCATGTATCGCTACCGACATCAAAAGGACATCATGGAAGTTCAAGACATTGCCAAGCTGGCAGTCACCGCCCTGGAAGACATCAAGGGCAAAGACATCATCGAAATGGATACCTCCACGCTGACTTCGCTGTTCCAGCGCATGATCGTGGCCACCGGCGACTCCAACCGTCAGGTCAAGGCTCTGGCTAATAATGTGGCCGTTACCCTGAAGGAAGCCGGTGTTGATCTGGTGGGTACCGAAGGCCAGGAAAGTGGCGAATGGGTACTGGTGGACGCCGGTGACGTGGTGATTCACGTCATGCTGCCCGCCGTGCGCGACTACTACGACTTGGAACAGCTGTGGGGCGGCCAGAAGCCGAGCTTTACCCCGGCCGGCGGTCGTCCGTGGCAAGCCAATACCTGATCCGGTCTGTCCGCATCAGACGGGGCAGCAGGCTGCTGCCCCGGTATTCCCGCCAGTCACAGCCCCGGACCATCTCCGTGGTCCATCCCTGTTCAAGCCTGCAACTGTCATGAAAATCACCATTCTCGCCGTTGGCACCAAGATGCCGCGCTGGGTCGACGAAGCCTATAACGACTACGCCAAGCGCTTTGGCCGCGACATCAGCCTGGAGCTAAAAGAGATCAAGCCGGAAAAACGTGGTGGTGGCGTCACGGCAGAAAAAGGCATTGCCGCCGAACACGAGCGGCTGCTGGCCGCCATTCCCGCCCGCTGCAAGCTGGTGGTGATGGATGAGCGCGGCAAGAACTGGACTTCGGTGCGGCTGGCTGAAGAGCTGAAAAGCTGGATGGCGGGTGGGGACGATGTCTGCTTCATCATCGGTGGTGCCGATGGCCTGTCGGCTGAGCTCAAGCAGCGTGCCGATGTATTGCTGCAGTTATCCGCCATGACCCTGCCGCACGGCATGGTGCGGGTGATGCTGGGCGAGCAGATCTACCGCGCCTACTCCATCCTCAACAATCACCCCTATCACCGCGAATGAACATACCGCTCAACTGAGCGGCAACACCACGAATTCGCCCTCCAGCCGTCCGGCAGCTTGCCCGCCACACTCCAGTTCCACCACCAGCGTCAACCGGGCCATGCGGCCCTTGGCCAGCGCGGCGGCCATGCGCTGCCAGGCGAGGTCCGCTACTGGCAAGGTTGTGGCAGTAAAAGCACCGTGAATGGCTTTCTGGTAGTCCATCTGGCTGCGCCGCACCATCACCTGCCCGCGCAAACCTGCCAGCTGCAGATAGCGATACACCAGCAGCCAGCCGGCCAGAGTGGCCACGGCAGCCGCGCTGCCACCAAATACCGTGGCACAGTGATTGATATTGGGCTCCAGCGGTGCCTCCAGCACCACCCGCTCGCCTTCCGCCTCACGCACCCTGACCGCCATTGCCTGCGCCAGCGGAATGGCCTGATACAGATACTGCTCGATATCCTGATTGTCCTGCACAACAACTCCTTTCCGACCATGCCATCCCAGCATGCCATAGCCGCGGAACGCAAGCAGCAATAATGCGCTGACCATGGCCGTGGCCAGAAATCGCCTCCCCTGCGACAACATGCCGCAGGGCGGGTGAAGCGATTTGCCGTATAATATTGCGCTTGATACTCATTCTCATACAAGTGTGATTGCCATGAAAAAAATCGCTGCCCTCGCCCTGTTGCTGTCTGCTGCGGCCCAGGCCCACGTCACGCTGGAAACCCCCGCTGCCGCCAGTGGCAGCTATTACAAGGCAGTCCTGAAAGTTGGCCATGGCTGCGATGGCAGCCCCACCACCGGCATCAGCGTGGAACTGCCGGAAGGCGCACAACTGGCCCGCCCCATGCCCAAGGCAGGCTGGCAGGTACAGCTGGAAAAGAGCGCGGTAACACCATTCGACAACCATGGCACCCTGGTCAAGGAAGATGTCAGCCGCATCAGCTGGAGCGGCGGCAATCTGCCGGCAGATTTCTACGACGAGTTCACCTTCCAGGTCCGCATTGCCGCCAAGCCGGGCAAGCTGTTCTTCAAGGTGAAGCAACAATGTGCCCAAGGCAGCACCAACTGGGTGGAGATCCCCGCTGCCGGGCAGGATGCCCACAGCCTCAAGTCCCCGGCTGCCGTGCTGCAGGTGACCGAGCCGGGTGAAGCCCACCATCACTAAGCTTTGCACCAGCAAGCGCAGACAAGACAAAACCCCCTTGCACCATCGTGGATGCAAGGGGGTTTTGACGTAATGGCCGACTGGCTTAACTGCGGATCAGGTAATCGAAAGCCGACAAGCTGGCCTTGGCCCCTTCGCCCATGGCGATGATGATCTGCTTGTACGGTGCCGTGGTGGCATCGCCAGCAGCAAACACCCCCTCGGCCGAGGTCTGGCCCTTGGCATCGACGGCGATCTCGCCACGGGAGGACAAGGCAATGCTGTCTTTCAGCCAGTCGGTATTGGGCAACAGGCCAATCTGTACAAAGATGCCTTCCAGCGCCAACTGGTGGGTTTCGCCGGTAATGCGTTCCTGATAACGCAGACCGTTTACCTTCTGTCCGTCCCCCGTCACCTCAGTGGTCTGGGCATTGATGATCACCCGTACATTGGGCAGGCTGTGCAGTTTTTTCTGCAATACCGCATCGGCACGCAGGCTGTCACCGAATTCCAGCAGGGTGACGTGGGCGACAATGCCAGCCAGGTCGATGGCGGCTTCCACGCCGGAGTTGCCACCACCAATCACCGCCACACGCTTGCCCTTGAACAAGGGGCCATCACAGTGCGGGCAGTAGGCCACACCCTTGGCACGGTATTCGGCCTCGCCCGGTACATTCATCTCGCGCCAGCGCGCACCAGTGGCGATGATCACCGCCTTGCTCCTGAGCACGGCGCCGCTTTCCAGCGTCACTTCAGCCAACTGGCCATTCTGCGCCGGCTTGAGGCCGGCAGCGCGTTGCAGATTCATCACGTCCACTTCGTAGGATTTGACGTGCTGTTCCAACGCCATGGCCAGCTTGGGGCCTTCGGTTTCCTGTACCGAGATGAAGTTTTCAATCGCCAGCGTATCCAGTACCTGGCCACCGAAACGCTCGGCCACCACGCCAGTACGGATACCCTTGCGGGCGGCGTAGATGGCAGCGGCGGCACCAGCCGGACCACCACCGACAATCAGCACATCAAAGGCCTCCTTGGCGGCGATCTTTTCCGCTTCACGCGCCACGGCACCGGTATCCAGCTTGGAGATGATTTCTTCCAGGCCCATGCGGCCACTACCAAAGGGCTCGCCATTCAGATAAATGGCCGGCACGCCCATGATCTGGCGGTCGGTGACTTCCTGCTGGAACACGCCACCGTCAATCATCACGCTACGCACATTGGGGTTGAGCACCGCCATCAGATTGACGGCCTGCACCACGTCCGGGCAGTTGTGGCAGCTGAGCGAGACAAACACTTCAAACTGATAGCTGCCCTGCAGGCCGCGAATCTGTTCAATCGTCTCCGCATCCACCTTGGGCGGGTGGCCGCCGGTTTGCAGCAAGGCCAGCACCAGCGAGGTGAATTCGTGGCCC
>JAFANL010000209.1 GCA_019232735.1 Aquitalea sp.
CCGTCATTTCCGTCCCTATGGCCTGACCAGCCGGATGAGCTGGCCAGACTGGAAGCGTTATGCCGGCTTTCTCAAGCTGGGCCTGCCCATCGGCCTGTCCTTTTTTGTCGAGGTGAGCCTGTTTTCCTTTATCGCCCTGCTGATTGCCAAACTGGGCATGACGGTGGTGGCCAGCCATCAATCCGTGCTCAATTTTTCCAGCATCATCTACATGCTGCCGCAAAGCATCTCGACCGCCCTGACCGTCAGGGTGGGCCAGCGTGTCGGGGCCGGCGATTATCAGCAAGCCCGCTTTGTCGCCGGAGTCGGTCTGCTGGTGGGACTGGCCACCGCCTTGTGCACCATGCTGCTGGTGCTGTGGCTGCGCAGTGACATCATGGCCATCTACTCGCCGGACCCGCAGGTCATCGCCATGGGCTCCAGCCTGTTGCTGTTTGCTGCGGTATTCCAGTTGACCGATGCCGCCCAAACCATCGCCTCCGGCGCCTTGCGCGGCTACAAACTGACCACGGTGCCGATGATCATCCACATTACCGCCTTCTGGGGCATAGGCCTGGGGCTGGGCATGACCCTGGGGCTGAGCGACTGGCTGGTCGCCCCCATGGGCATTTACGGCTTCTGGCTGGCGCTGGTATTCAGCCTGTCCATTGCCGCCCTGCTGCTGGTCGGCTATCTGGCGCGCGAAAGCCACCAGCGCCTGCACCGTCAAATCTTGCAAGAAAGCTGAAGATGAAGTTGTCGATTCAGTCACACGTCTCACTCAAACCCCATAACACCTTTGGCATGGAGGTACAGGCCGCACAGTTCTGCCGCTTGACCGACCTGGCCCAGCTGCCGGCCTTGCTGGCTGACAGCAACTACCAGCGCGGCCCGGTACTGTGGCTGGGCGGTGGCAGCAATCTGCTGTTGACCCGCGATTACCCCGGCCTGGTGGTCAAGGTGGAACTGGGTGGCATCCGCCTGCTGCAACAGGATGGCGACAGCCTGCTGGTGGAAGCCGCTGCCGGCGAGAACTGGCATCAGTTTGTGCGCCACTGCCTGCAGCAAGGCTGGTACGGGCTGGAAAACCTCAGCCTGATTCCCGGCACCGTGGGCGCCTGCCCGGTGCAGAACATTGGCGCCTATGGCGTGGAAGTGAAGGATCACATCGAACAGGTGGTCTGCGCCGATCTGACAGCCAATGCGGCCACGGTGGTGCTGGACAATGCCGACTGCCACTTTGCCTACCGTGACAGCATCTTCAAGCACGCAGCGGCCGGGCGCCTGCTGGTCACCGCCGTGCGCTTCCGTCTGTCGCGCCAGCCGCAATTGAAAACCGCTTATGGCGATATCCAGCAAGAACTGGAACATCGCGGTATCACGCAGCCTTCGCCGCTGGATGTCAGCAATGTGGTGATGGCCATCCGCGCCAGCAAGCTGCCAGACCCGGCAGAACTGGGCAATGCCGGCAGCTTCTTCAAAAACCCCGTCATCGCTCAACAACAGGCCGATGCGCTATTGCAGCGTTTTCCAGCCTTGCCCCACTACCCGGCCGGCCCGGGGCGGGTGAAACTGGCTGCCGGCTGGTTGATCGATCAGGCCGGGCTGAAAGGCTATCGCCAGGGCGATGCCGCCGTGCATGCGCGCCAGGCGCTGGTACTGGTCAATCATGGCCGCGCCAGCGGCAGCCAGATGTGGGCATTGGCCCGCCACGTGCAAGATACGGTTCAACAACGCTATGGCGTGGAACTGGAAGCCGAACCGCTGGTCCTGTAAACCTGACCCACACCACGCGAGCCCTCATGCCTATCTCAACAAAACAAGCAGCCACACCGGTCCTGGTTTTTGATCTGGGCGGTGTACTGGTGGACTGGAACGGCATCGATCCCTTGATGGCGCTGTCACAGGGGCGGCTGGAGCGCGAACAGGCCAGACAGTTCTGGATGCATACCCCGGCCGTGGCGCTGCTGGATACCGGCCGGATCAGTCCACGGGAATTCGCCCGACTGATGGATGACACGCTGCAACTGGGAGTGGGTACGGATGCCATGTTGCAAGCCCTGGATGACTGGCTGCAAGGGCCGTTTGCCGGGGTAGCCGAATTATTGGCGCAACTGGGCCAACATTACCGGCTGGCGGTATTGAGTAATAACAATGCCCTGCACTGGGGAAAAATCGAGCGCAAATTCGATTTGCTGCCGTACTTTGAAACCTGCTTTGCTTCGCACCAGATCGGCCTGCGCAAACCGGATGCAGCTGCTTACCGGCATGTCCAACAGGCCTTGCAGGTGGAGGCGGCAGATATCGTGTTTTTTGATGACAACATCGAATGTGTGACGGCAGCACGCGACTGCGGCTGGCAGGCCTACCACACCATCGGTCTGCCCGCGGTGAAGCAGGCCATCCAGACGCACGGCCTGCTGGCCTGAGCCCGCTCAGACCACGCCGGCGGCACTGACAAACAACAGTACCACCATGGCGTAGCCGCCCATCCAGCACAGCGAACGCAGACTGGCCTGGTCGGCGATATAACACAGGCCATGGCCCAGGCGCAGCACCAGATAGACCACCGCCAGCAGATCCAGCCGGAATAAGGGCACCTTCATCATCCAGGCCAGCAACATGGCGGCGGCGTAACTGGGGAAAGCCTCCCAGGCATTTTGCTGTGCCCAGTAAGCCCGCAAGCGCCAGCCCGTGGCAGCAGCCAGCCCCACGCGCGGCTGATGGTTGTCATAAGCGGTGCCAACCTTGGACAGCAAGGCCCATAGCAGGGGCAACAGGGAAACCAGCAGGATACTCCACAGGGCAAACGGCATGGCAAAGCCTCCGGCAGATGAAAAGAAAATGGCGAATCAGGCTTCCGGCCCGCGCCCGAGATAAGCCGTGTCATCGAAGGTACTGACCCACTGCGGCCGGTACACGATCAGAATGGCCATCACCAGTCCGCTGGTAAAGGCCTCGGACCATGACAGCAGGAAATAAAAGGGCAGCGCTTCATCCAGCAGGTAATCCCAGCCATAGCCGCCACTGAGCCCCAGAGCCAGCATCCCGGCCCCGGCCGCCACACACAGGCTGAGTCCGCCAGCAATAAAAGCATTGATGAACACATAGACAAACAACTGGGCTGGCAACCGCTTTCTGGCCACATGCAACAACAGTGTCGCCGTCAGCACCGGCAACACCCCGCTCAACAGGCAGTTCAACCCCAGCGCCAGCGCATCACCATGCCCGCCAGCCACCAGGGCCAGCAACAGCAGCGCCACCGCCAGCATGGCCAGCCATGGTCCCATCAGCAGGGTCAGCACCGTGCAACCCAGCAAATGGAAGGACAAGCCCGGCTTCAGCCCCCCCTTCATCAACCATAGGCCCAACAACAGCACGCAGGCCCCCATCCAGGCATTGCATGCCGCCCCGTCCAGCTGCCGCCAGCGCACCTGAGAAACGGCATAAGCCAATAGCAGGCCGGACAGTGCCATGGCCGCATACAGCAGCCACGCGGGGAACAAGACAGCAGGCAAATCCATGAATTCTCCAGCCCGACACGGTGTGCGCATCATACCACCCTGACGATAAGCCCCACAGCAATGGCATCGCCAGATACAATAGCGGTTTTGCCGCCAGGGTCCCATCATGAGCAAACAGCCAGCCAACCACCTTATCGCCCAGCAGGTCAGCATTGCGCTGGCGGAAGATATCGGTCAGGCCGACTGGACTGCCCAGCTGATTGATCCGGCAGCAGAAAGCACGGCCACCGTAGTGTTGCGCGAGGAGGCCGTACTGTGCGGCAAAGCCTGGTTCGAAGAATGCTTCCGCCAGGTGGATGAGCGCTGCAGCGTGTTGTGGCAGGCCCGGGAAGGCCGCCAGCTGGCGGCCGGCACGGTATTGTGCGAGATCACCGGCCCGGCCCGAGCCCTGCTGACAGCCGAACGCTCGGCCCTCAACTTCCTGCAGACCCTGTCCGCCGTCGCCACCCAGACCCGCCGCTACGTGGACGTGGTAGCCGGCACCCGCGCCCGCATCCTGGACACCCGCAAAACCATGCCCGGCCTGCGGATAGCGCAGAAGTACGCCGTCACGGTTGGCGGTGGCGACAATCAGCGCATCGGCCTGTTTGACGGCATTCTGATCAAGGAAAACCACATCATGGCTGCCGGCGGCATCCGCCAGGCTCTGGAGCAGGCTTTCCGCCTCATTCCGCCCGGCGTCACGCTGCAAATCGAAGTGGAAAACCTGGACGAACTGCAACAGGCGCTGGATGGCGGTGCCAAGCTCATCCTGCTGGACAATATGTCGCTGGACGATATGCACGCCGCGGTAACCCTGTGCGCAGGCCAGGCCCAGCTGGAGGCCTCCGGCGGTGTGGACATGGACAGCGTACGCGCCATTGCGGAAACCGGGGTGGATCGCATCTCCATCGGCAAGCTCACCAAGGATATCCAGGCCATCGATCTGTCGATGCGTTTCCAGCACTAAATCCGTGCCAGCCATGCACGCAGCACGAAGCAAGGACAGGTCGCCGCGAGGGATAACAGGCCATTAACGGTAGGTCGGCCAGCCGACACGGTGCTCATCTTTATCAACGGGGAAAACAGCGTTTTGCGCAAGCAACAACTGGGAAACGGCAAGCTGGCCAAGTGGCTGGCGGCAATCTTTCTGGCCAGCACATTGCTGGTGGTCGTGCTCGACCTGGCGGGCAGCCGCCAGCAAGGGGAAAGTGAAGCCCGTAACCAGGCAGCCGGCTTGTCCGAGCTGCTGGAGGAGCGCCTGTCCTCCGGCCTGCGTGAAACCAGCCTGATCCTGAAAAGTGCCAGTGACAGCAATCTGGTACAGCAATTACTGAACAATCGCCTGCTCTCGCAGGAACAGCAACAACGCCTCGATCTGCAAATGCGCAGCAAACTGCGCCAGATGCCGTATCTGAAGCAGATCGACATCCTGGATAGCACTTGCTATGTGCTGTACTCCAGCGAAAAGAGCGGCCCGGCCTCGCAACTGAAAACCGATTATTGCCGTTGGTATCACCGCAATGGCGCCCCGGACAGCAACTTCACCTCCACGCGCAAGGAACAGGCACAGAACGGCATCGTACTGGTACAGAAACTGCTGAATCAGGATGATGAAGTGGTTGGCATGGTGGTGGGGGTACTGGACAAGCGCTTCTTCCAGGCCGAGGTTTCCAAGCTGCCGGTTGGCCATTACGGGGAAATCCTGGTGCTGGACCAGCGCCAGATGCTGCTGGCCAGTTGGCCCGAGTATGGCGACAACAATGGCCAGCCGCTGAACGAGATGCAAAGCAGCGAAGTACTGGATCGCCACGACAATTATCTGCAATTCCGCGCCAGCTCCATTCTGGATCAGGAAGTCCGGCTGTACAGCTCGCGCCTGATGGAGGGCTTTCCCTTCCGCGTGATCGTGGGCATTGCCGAGCGCGACTTCACCCGTGCCTACAACGACAAGGCCACACTGGCCCTGCTGGCCTGGCTGTTTACCGCAGGCCTCACCCTGCTTATCCTGCGCAGCCATCTGGCCAGCATTCGTCAGAACCAGCTGCTGCAAGCCAGCGCCGCCCGCATCCGCGACAGCGAGGAAAAAGCACGCCTGACCCTGGACACTGCACCGGTGGCACTGATTCTGGTCGCCACCGACAGCATGCGCATCATGCGGGCCAATGCACCGGCGCGGGACATGTTGCAATTGCCAGCCAAACCTGCCGGCCACGAGGCCAAGGGCGACCTGCTGGATCTGCCGCTGCAGCTGTCACCCGTCACTGACTGGCTGGCCAGCGGTGAAGTGGTGTCCAACCGCGAGGTGGAACTGGAACGCGAAGACCGCAGCAAGCTGTGGGCCATCGTCTCGGTGGAGGTGATGCCCTTGCAGCAGATACCGACCGCCCTGATTGCCCTGTATGACATTTCCGAACGCAAGGCGCTGGAACAGGAACTGGAAGAAAAGAACCGCCTGCTGAACGAGATGGCGATTACCGATCCGCTCACCCGCCTGTGTAATCGCCGCCATGCCGACCAGGCGCTGAAGGAAGAACTGCAGCGCTGCGAACGCTACAGCCAGCCCATGTCGGTGGCGGTGTTTGATATCGACCACTTCAAGCAGTTCAATGACAGTTTTGGTCACCAGGCAGGTGACAATGTGTTGCTGGCAGTCGCCAATGCCGCCGTGGACTGCACCCGTAATACCGATATCTGTGCCCGCATCGGCGGCGAGGAATTCCTGGTGCTCTTCCCCTGTACCCGTCTGCGCGATGCCGAAAAGGTGATGGCGCGGATACAGCAGGTGCTGGCCGGGACGGTATTTCCGTTTACCAAGGACAAGGTCACCTTCAGCGGCGGCATTACCGACTGGCGGCCTGGCGATACCCCATCGGCCATTCTGAATCGTGCCGACAAGCTGCTCTACCAGGCCAAGATGGCCGGGCGCGACCTGATGCTGAGCGACGGCAACGAGGACTGAGCCCGCGCGGCCTACACGGCCTGCTGCAAGGCTTGTGACAACAGCCGCAGCATGGCGGCGGTCGCCCCCCAGATGGTGTAATGCTGCCACTGCATGGCCAGATACTGCCCCTGCACGCCATCGCGCACATAGCTGTGCTTTTCGTATTGGCGGCCATCCAGCGCCAGCGCCAAGGGCACTTCAAACACCTCGGCCACTTCGCCCGGCTCCGGTCGCAGCTGCAGTGGCGGTTGCAGCATGGCCACCACCGGCGTGACCACAAAGTCGGTAATGGTGACGTATTGCGGCAAGGTTCCCAGCACCACCACCTGCTCTTGCGCCAGCCCGATTTCCTCCTCTGCCTCGCGCAGCGCCGCTGCAATGACCGAGCTGTCGCCCTCGTCCACCTTGCCGCCAGGAAAGCTGACCTGCCCGGCATGCGTGGACAGGGATTCGGTACGTCGCGTCAGCAATACGGTGGGACCGGCCTCATGCCATACCAGCGGCACCAGCACGGCAGCCGGTCGCTGTTTCGCTCCGGCCACCCGCCAGGGAATGTCACCGGCACGTCCATCAAATGCGAACCCTGCCAGGCGCTGGCGAATCCAGTCCTGGGCCTCCTCCTTCTGAGCCGGCCACATGGCGGTCATCCTTTTTGAGATTGCGGGCCTATCTTGGGCAGTGCCAGTTCGCTCCAGTGCGCAAACAATCGCACCGCCAGCCCGACCACAAACAGCAATTGCAAGAGCAGGGTATTCACCCAGGTCAGCTGGTCCATGACGAAGAGGCCACCTGCTACCAGTATGGACACGGTGCCGTAAAAATCCTTGTGCAAGATGAAGGGAATGTCGTTCACCATCATGTCGCGCACCACCCCGCCCCCCACGGCGGTGATGAATCCCAGCAACACCACGCCAAAAGCATTCAGGTCATACATCAGCCCCACTTGCGCACCGGTAATGCTGAAGGCCACCAGGCCCAGCGAATCGGCGATGATGAACAAGCGCTCCAGGGTACGGCTCTGACGGCGATGCAGGCGCAGCAGGGCAGACAGCAGCAGTGTTCCGGCAATGATGGCCAGGTTGGTGTAATCAAAAAACACCAGCGGCACCCGCGCCACCAGCACATCGCGGATAATGCCGCCGCCAATGGCGGTCAGCAAGGCCACCACGGCAATCCCCAGCAGATCCAGCTGCTTGCGCACCCCGATCAGATAGCCGGAAAAGGCAAAGGCGACGGTGCCGATGGCAGAAAATACTTCCATCTGAAAAAAACGGCTGCTGATTTCCATCCGTGATCATCATCAACAAAAACGCCAGACCTGTACGGTCCGGCGTCGGGTTCATCCAGTACATCCCGTCGGCGGGATGCCAGCTTGCCGCTTAGCGGCGCATGGAGTCGAAGAAGGCCAGATTGGACTTGGTGGCCTTGATCTTGTCCTGCAGGAATTCCATCGCTTCGATATCGTCCATCGGGTACAGCAGCTTGCGCAGTACCCAGATGCGTTGCAGCTGGTCTTGCGGCACCAGCAGTTCTTCGCGGCGGGTGCCGGAACGGTTGATGTTCAGGGCCGGGAAAATGCGTTTTTCCGCCATGCGACGTTCCAGATGGATTTCGCAGTTACCGGTACCCTTGAATTCTTCATAGATCACATCATCCATGCGGCTGCCGGTATCCACCAGCGCCGTGGCGATGATGGTCAGGCTGCCACCCTCTTCCACATTACGCGCAGCACCGAAGAAGCGCTTGGGACGCTGCAGGGCATTGGCGTCCACACCACCGGTCAATACCTTGCCAGAGGCCGGTACCACGGTGTTGTAGGCGCGGGCCAGACGAGTAACGGAGTCCAGCAGGATGACCACGTCCTTTTTGTGCTCGACCAGGCGCTTGGCCTTTTCGATCACCATTTCAGCCACCTGCACGTGGCGGGTCGCCGGTTCGTCGAAGGTGGAGGACACAACCTCACCCTTCACCGAACGCTGCATTTCGGTTACTTCTTCCGGACGCTCGTCAATCAGCAGCACGATCATCACGGCTTCGGGATGATTGGCGGTGATGGCGTGGGCGATATGTTGCAGCATCACGGTCTTGCCGGATTTCGGCGGTGCCACCAGCAGGGCGCGCTGGCCCTTGCCGATGGGGGAAATCAGGTCGATGATGCGGCCGGTGATGTTTTCCTCGGCACGAATGTCGCGCTCAAGCTTGAACTGCTCGGTCGGGAACAGCGGCGTGAGGTTTTCGAACAGGATCTTGTGCTTGGAGTTTTCCGGCGGCTCGCTGTTGACCTTGTCCACCTTCACCAGGGCGAAGTAGCGCTCGCCGTCCTTGGGGGTACGGATCTCGCCTTCAATGGAATCACCGGTGTGCAGATTGAAACGGCGAATCTGCGACGGGCTGACATAGATGTCGTCCGGACCGGCCAGATACGAGGTATCCGGGCTGCGCAGGAATCCGAAACCGTCCGGCAGCACTTCCAGCGTACCCTCACCGAAGATGCTTTCGCCTTTTTTGGCCTGGTTTTTCAGAAGCGCAAAGATGAGGTCTTGTTTGCGCAGGCGGTTAGCGCCCTCGATCTCGTTGGAAATAGCCATTTCCACGAGCTGGGAAACATGAAGGTGTTTGAGATCAGATAAATGCATAGCGGCCGTTGGTCGACTCGTAAAGATTGAGCAGAACGCTGTTCGTGGGGTGTGGATGCGGATGCGAAACAGGCGGCTGATGTGCCGCCTGCTTGAAGAATGTCAGGTCGAGAATAGACGCTTTAGATGTGGCTGTCAATGAAAGCGGCCAGCTGGCTCTTGGCCAGTGCGCCAACTTTGGTCGCAGCAACCTGACCATCCTTGAAGATCATCAGGGTCGGGATGCCACGGATGCCAAACTTCGGCGGGGTCAGCTCGTTCTGGTCGATGTTGAGCTTGGCCACTTTCAGACGGCCGGCATATTCCTTGGCCACTTCGTCCAGGATGGGAGCGATCATCTTGCAAGGACCGCACCATTCTGCCCAGTAGTCGACCAGAACCGGCACATCGGCCTTCAGGACGTCTTGTTCAAAGGAGTCGTCGGTTACGTGCAGGATAAGATCGCTCATGGCTTCCTCTAGTATTCGGGGTGGTTTGCAGTTGCGTTAACCGTTGATGGTAACAATAGGCTGCCTGCGGGGCAACCGCCGCTTTCATGCGCTGGCGGTCGGCCCATCATGCCTGGCAGCAGGGGATAAACAGACAATGGGCACGGTCGCGGCCATTTTCAAGAGCCGACCAGGGCCGCCGTCAGCAATTGACGGGTATAAGCCTGCTGCGGGGCGGCAAACACCTGCTGCGTACTGCCCTGCTCCACCACCCGGCCAGCCTGCAACACCAATACCTGGTGCGCCACGGCACGGATGACCGCCAGATCATGGCTGATGAACAGATAGCTAAGGCCGTATTTGCGCTGCAGGCTGCACAGCAATTGCAGCACCTGTTTTTGCAAGGTGGCATCCAGCGCACTGGTGGGCTCATCCAGCAGGATCAAGCGGGGCTTGAGAATCAGCGCCCGGGCAATGGCGATGCGCTGGCGCTGGCCGCCGGAGAACTCATGCGGATAGCGCTCCATGAACTCATGATGCAGGCCAACCTCGGCCAGGGTGGCCACCACCTGCTGGCGTATCTGTACCGCATTCAGCCCCGGCCGGTGCAGCTCCAGCCCTTCGGCCACGATCTGCCCCACCGTCATGCGCGGCGACAAGGAGGAGAACGGGTCCTGAAACACGACCTGGAAATCCTTGCGCGCCCGGCGCAGCGCGCTGCCACGTAATTCTTGCAAGCTGGTGTCATCCAGCCGGATGCTGCCCTGACTGGGCAAGAGCCGCAGCAGTGCCAGGCCCAGCGTGGTCTTGCCAGAGCCGGATTCGCCAACAATACCCAGTGTCTGCCCAGCGGGCACCGTCAGTGACACATCCCGCAGCACTTCGATCCGGCGTTTGCCAAACCAGCCCCGCTGCTGCTGATAGCTGACGGCGATGTCCTTGGCCTGCAGCCGTGCCGGAGCAGCCTGACCGGCTTCGTCCAGCACATCCGGCCGGCTGGCCAGCAATTCGGCGGTATAAGGGTGGGCCGGATGACTGAATACCTGCGCCACCTTGCCACTCTCCACCACCAGGCCGCCGCGCATCACCACCACCTTGTCGGCAAAACGGCGTACCAGATTGAGGTCGTGCGTGATGAACAGTACCGCCATCCCCAGTTCCTGCTGCAATTCGTCCAGCAGTTGCAGGATTTGCGCCTGTACCGTCACGTCCAGCGCGGTGGTGGGCTCGTCGGCAATCAACAGCCGCGGCTGGCAGGCCAGGGCCATGGCAATCATGGCGCGCTGGCGCTGGCCGCCGGATAGCTGAAAGGGATAGCGATCAATTTTGTCGGCGGCATCGGCAATTCCGGTACGTTGCAGCAGACGGATGGCTTCGGCCCTGGCCTCGCCTGCCTTCAGGCCCAGGTGCAGGGTGAGGGTTTCGCCGATCTGCCGGCCGATGGTGAACAAGGGATTGAGCGCATGCATCGGCTCCTGGAAAATCATGGCGATATCACGGCCACGAATCTGGCGCAGACGCTTTTCCGCCACGCCCAGTAACTCCTCGCCGGCCAGGCGGATGGAGCCGCTCAGCCGTACATCGGGATTCAATTGCAGCAGCGCCTGCGCGGTCACGGTCTTGCCGGAACCTGACTCGCCAACCAGCGCCACTTTCTCTCCGGCGGCCACGCTGAAGCCCACCGATGACACCACTTGCCGGCTGCCAAAGCTGGCATTCAGCCCGGCCACGGTCAACAAGGTTTCCATTTCAGCCTTTCCGGGTATCCATGGCCGCCCGCAGGCCCTCGCCAATGAAGATGAGCAGTAACAGGGTGACCGTCAGCACGGCAAAGGTCGGCAGCGCAATCCACCAGGCGTCCAGATTGTCCTTGCCCTGCGCCAGTAGCTCGCCCAGGCTGGGCGTGGACGATGGCACCCCCAGGCCGAGAAAGTCCAGGCTGGTGAGCGCCAGGATGGCGCCGCTCACCCGGAAGGGCAGGAAGGCCAGCACCGGCGTCAGGCTGTTGGGCAACAGGTGCCGCCACATGATCTGCAAGCTGTTCAGCCCCAGGGAGCGTGCTGCCAGCACATATTCCATCTGACGGTTGCGAAGGAACTCGGCACGTACATAGTCGGCCAGCCCCATCCAGCCGAACAGGGTCAGCAATACCAGCAGCAGCAACAGGCTGGGCTTGAACAGCGAGGCCAGGATGATCAGCAGATACAGCTCCGGCAGGCTGCCCCAGATCTCCAGCAGCCGCTGCAGGATCAGATCGAACTTGCCACCGAAAAAGCCTTGCAAGGCACCAAACAGCACCCCCAGTACCGTGCCTGATACGGTGAGTAGCAAGGCAAACAGCACCGACACCCGGAAGCCGTAGATCAGCCTCGCCAGCACATCACGGCCACGGTCATCCGTCCCCAGCACATTGTCGTTGGATGGTGCCGCCGGATTGGGATTGTCGGCAAAATAATTGACGGTGTTGTAGCTGTAGGGATTGGGCGCATAGATGGCGAAATTGCCCGGCCGGGCAAACTGGTCCTGGATAAAGGGATCGAGATAGTCGGTGGCGGTATCGAAATCGCCACCGAACTCGGTCTCCTGATAATCGAACAGCACCGGGAAATACAGCTGGTCGTGATAGCGCACCACCAGCGGCCGGTCGTTAGACAGCAGTTCCGCCCCCAGCGACAGCACAAACAGCAGCAGGAACAGCCACAAGCTGAAAAAACCGCGCTTGTGCTGACAAAAACGCCGCCAGGCGCGCTGAGCGGGGGTCAGGCTGGGCGCATGGCTCATCGCTCACCTCCATCAAAACTGACGCGCGGATCCACCAGTACGTAGCTCAGGTCGGACAGCAGCTTGGCCACCAGCCCCAACAGGGTGAACACATACAGGCTGCCCATCACCACCGGATAATCCCGCCGCATGACCGACTCATAAGACAGCAGGCCCAGCCCGTCCAGCGAGAACAGGGTCTCGATCAACAGGCTGCCGGTAAAGAAAGCACCGATGAAGGCGGCGGGAAAACCGGTGATCAGCGGAATCAGCGCATTGCGGAATACGTGACGGTAAAGGATGGCCGGCTCCGACAGGCCCTTGGCGCGGGCGGTATACACATACTGGCGGCGGATTTCCTCCAGAAACACGTTTTTGGTGAGCATGGTCATCACCGCCAGATTGCCCACCACCGAGGCGGTAATCGGCAGCACGATATGCCACAGATAATCCAGCACCTTGTCCAGCGGCCCCAGATTGGCCCAGTTGTCGCTCACCAGCCCGCGCAGCGGGAACAACTGCCAGAAACTGCCACCGCCAAACAGCACCAGCAAGGCCACGCCCAGCACGAAGCCGGGAATCGCATAGCCCACCAGAATCGCCGTGCTGCTGGCCAGATCGAACAGGCTGCCATCCCGCACTGCCTTGGCAATGCCCAGCGGAATGCACAGCAGATAGGTAATGAAAAACGTCCACAACCCTATGCTCATCGACACCGGCAGCTTGGACAGGATCAGCTGCGCCACGGACTGGTGATGGAAAAAACTGTCCCCCAGCTCGAAGCGGGCAAAGCCGGCCAGCATGTGCCCAAAGCGCTGCAAGGGAGGCTGATCAAAGCCATACAGTTTTTGCAGTGCCTGCAACTCTTCCGGTTGCAAGCCGCCACGACTCTTGAACAGCGTGCTGGCGGCGCTGGTTTCGCCAGCCACGCCGCTATGGCTCAGCTGCTGCACCATCTGCTCCACCGGCCCGCCGGGCACGAACTGGATGATGGCAAAAGTCAGTGCCAGCACGCCGATCAGCGTGGGAATCATCAACAACAGCCGTTTCAGGATATAGCGCCACATGCTTACTTTTTCTCCCACCAGGTTTCAATCGCCCATGTGGTCGGGCTGTAGTACAGCGGCAGTTTGGCCGGCTGGCCAAAACGGTTCCACCAGGCCATGCGGTGATACGGCAGATACCAGTTGGGCACCAGGTAGTAGCCGGCCCGCAGCACCCGGTCCAGCGCATGGCTGGCCGCCAGCAGTTGCTGGCGATTGGCAAAGTGCAGGAAGTTGGGCAGCAAGGCCTCTACCGCCGGATCACACAGACCGGCCCAGTTTTGCGAACCCGGCGTCTGTGCCGCCTGGCAGCTGTGAAAGTCCAGTTGCTCGTTACCCGGACTGTTGCTGGCGCCGTACACCACCACCGTCATGTCGTAGTCGAAATCATTCAGCCGGCGCTGGTAGATGGCCGGATCCACCATGCGCACCGTCAGGGTAATGCCCAGCTTGGCCAGATTCTGTTGCCAGCCGCTAGCTACCCGGTCGTAGACCTTGGAATAAGTAAGGAACTCGATACGCAAGGGACGGCCCTGATGATCCACCAGCTGGCCGCCCTCGTAACGCCAGCCGGCTTCGAACAGCAGCTGGCGCGCCTGACGCAGATTGCGGCGGATGCCATAGCGACCATCGGTAAACGGCGGCTCCACCGGCAGGCCGAATACGGCCGGGTCCAGTTTTTCCTTGATGGGATTGAGCAGCTTCAGCTCATCCGGCCCCGGCAAGCCACTGGCGGCCAGCTCGCTATTGGTGAAGAAGCTGTTGCTGCGCTGATACTGCCCGTAAAACAGGTTGCGGTTGGCCCATTCGAAATCAAAGGCCAGGCTGATGGCCTGACGCAGACGCTTGTCGGCAAATTGCTGGCGACGCAGATTGAACACGAAACCTTGCATGCCGGCACCCATCTGATGCGGCAGCGCTTTCTTGACGATGCGGCCATCGTCAAACTTGGGGCCGATATAACCACGCGCCCATTGCTTGGCCATGTTTTCGGCCGAGACATCGAACTCACCGGCCTTGAACGCCTCCAGCCGGGCCGTTTCATCCTGGTAATAGCGGTAGGCGATTTCGTCGAAATTGAACATGCCCTTGCGCACCGGCAGATTGGCCGCCCAGTAGCGCGGATTACGCTGGAAGCGGCTGTACTTGCCCAGATCGTACTGCCCCAGCACATAGGGACCGGAACCAATGGGCGGGCGCAGTGCCATGTCGGCCAGTGTCTTGCCCGCCGGAATCCACTGGCGGGAGAACACCGGCAACTGGCACAGAATCATGTGCAGTTCGGAATTCCTGCGCTTGAAATCAAAGCGTACGGTGGCCGCGTCCAGCGCCACCGCTTGCTTGACGTCCGCCCAGTACAGCCGGTACAGCGGCGCCGCGCTGCGGTCCCGGGTGAGGGTATTGAAGGAGGCCACCACATCGGCCGCCTGCACCGGGCTGCCATTGGCAAAGCGCGCCTGCGGATTCAGATGAAAGCGCACGGACAGCTTGTCGGCGGCCAGCTGCATATCGTCCGCCAGCAAGCCATAGCAGGTATAGGGCTCGTCCTCGCTGGACACACCCAGCGTGTCCAGCGTCAGCGCCTCGATACCATCGGCCTTGTCACCCTTGAGGGAAAAGGGATTGAGCGAGTCAAAACCGCCTTGCGCCGGCAACACCAGCTTTCCCCCCTTGGGTGCTTGCGGATTGACATAGTCAAAATGTGTAAATCCTGCGGCGTATTTCGGGGTATAGCCCATTGCCTGCGCCGGAGCAGCCATCCCCCTGGCAGCCCACAACAGCAGCAATACCCCTAGCCAATGTCTTTGTTTCATATTGTTGTGACTGCTTACGCATTAATCATGACTAGCTTATCATGGCGGTTTTCTGTCCCGCCGCCGCCAGCCACCTGGCCCGGATGGGGAAAACACGCATCGTGGACAGGATAGCCTGTTTCCGGCGGCTGGCGTTATGCACAAGGCCCGCGGGAATACCCTTTCTTACCACGATATAAACCTTTTTCCGGCCGCCTGCCGCTCCATGAGGGCATGGCTGTAGGACAATCTCCACGACAGCGTAGTGCAGGCTTGGGTATAATGCCCCCCTGTTTCTACCGAGAAGGACTCCAAATGGGCTTTCTGCAAGGCAAAAAAATTCTGATTACCGGCATGATCTCCAATCGTTCCATCGCTTACGGCATTGCGCAGGCTTGCCACAATCAGGGCGCGGAACTGGCATTCACCTATGTGGTGGACAAGCTGGAAGATCGTGTACGTGAAATGGCCAAGGACTTTGGCAGCGAGCTGGTGTTCCGTTGCGATGTACAGAGCGACGATGAAATCAATCAACTGTTTGTTGACCTGGGCAAGAACTGGGACGGCCTGGACGGTCTGGTGCACGCCATTGCCTTCGCCCCGCGCGAATCGCTGGAAGGCGACTTCCTGGACGCACTGAGCCGCGAAGCCTTCCACACTGCGCATGATGTTTCCGCCTACAGCTTCCCGGCACTGGCCAAGGCAGCCCGCCCGATGATGCAAGGCCGCAATGGCGCCCTGCTGACCCTGTCCTATCTGGGCGCGGTACGTGCCATCCCCAACTACAATGTGATGGGTCTGGCCAAGGCCAGCCTGGAAGCCTCGGTACGCTTCATGGCCGCCAGCCTGGGCAAGGACGGCATCCGCGTGAACGGTCTGTCCGCCGGTCCGATCAAGACCCTGGCCGCCGCTGGCATTTCCGGCTTCTCCAAACTGCTGTCCATTGCCGCTGGCCAATCCTGTCTGCGTCGTAATGTGACCACCGAAGAAGTGGGCAACACTGCCGCCTTCCTGCTGTCGGACCTGTCTTCCGGCATCACCGGTGAAGTGACCTATGTCGACGCCGGCTTCAGCATCAACTCGATGAACGTGCCGGACGCCTGATTCCCGGTACCGACATCCGCCGCCACGCCACACCGCGCGGCCGCCACAGGGCGCTTTCCCTCACCGGACAGCGCCCTGTTTTCATTCTGGTACTGGCGGCAGCATTTTCCCGGCGTCAGCTCAACCACATGGTGGATGGCCGGGCAAGCAGCCACGTTGCAGACTGATGGCACACTTAGCCACCAGGAGCAGTACATGAGCACCCAACCCGTCTTCATTCCCGTCGGCGATCTGGCCGATGGTTTTGCCCCCGACAGCCACATCCTGCCCGCCAGCCCCGTGCTACAAGGACAGCAACTGGTCTTGCACTTTGCCGATGGCAGCCGCGCCAGCCTGCATGCCGGCGAGCAGCACTGCCAGCTGGAAGCGCTGGAGCATGGTACGGCAGCCGGCTTCACCGGCCAGGGCCATTATCGCGCCAGCAGCCTGCGCCCCGGCATCGTGCTGCTGGACTTGCTGCCGGAACACACTCACGGCCATTCGCTCAGCCTGGTGCTGGATGTGTCGCGCGGCCTGTTTACCGCCGTGGCCGGCCAGTTGCCCCAAGCTGATGACGTTGCCCGTTCAGCCTTCAGTCGCGTCATGTC
>JAFANL010000253.1 GCA_019232735.1 Aquitalea sp.
GGCGGTTGGCGACCATGTGATTCCGCTGTACACGCCGGAATGCGGCGAGTGCAAGTTCTGCAAGTCCGGCAAGACCAATCTGTGCCAGAAAATCCGCGCCACCCAGGGCAAGGGCCTGATGCCGGATGGCACCACGCGTTTTTCCAAGGACGGCCAACCCATCTACCACTACATGGGCACTTCCACCTTTGCTGAATACACCGTACTGCCGGAAATCTCGCTGGCCAAGGTGAACAAGGCCGCGCCGCTGGAAGAGGTCTGCCTGCTGGGCTGCGGCGTCACCACTGGCATGGGCGCGGTGGTGAACACCGCCAAGGTGAAAGCGGGAGACACCGTGGCCATCTTCGGCCTGGGCGGCATCGGCCTGTCGGCCATCATTGGTGCGCGCATGGCGGGGGCCAGCCGCATCATCGGCATCGACATCAACGAGAGCAAGTTTGAACTGGCGAAAAAGCTGGGCGCCACCGACTGCATCAACCCCACCCTGTTCGACAAGCCGATTCAGGACGTGATCGTGGAAATGACCGACGGCGGCGTGGACTTCTCTTTCGAGTGCATCGGCAATGTCAATGTGATGCGTTCGGCGCTGGAGTGCTGCCACAAGGGCTGGGGCGAATCGGTGATCATCGGCGTGGCCGGTGCCGGTCAGGAAATCTCCACCCGCCCCTTCCAGCTGGTCACCGGCCGGGTATGGCGCGGTTCGGCCTTTGGCGGCGTGCGTGGCCGTTCCGAGCTGCCCACCTATGTGGAACGCTATCTGAAGGGTGAATTCCGCCTGGACGACTTCATCACCCACACCATGCCGCTGGAAGAAGTGAACACCGCCTTTGACCTGATGCACGAAGGCAAGAGTATTCGTTCCGTCATCCACTACGGCAAGGACTGAGCGCCGCTGGCAAAAAACCTGCGTTGGTGTCCCTGAACCAAGGGCAGCACGTTTTTTTATTAGCCATCCTCGGTGCCATCAGGCCGGGCGGTCTGTCAGACAGGCCCGGCGCTTGCGGGAGACGGAAATGAATCTGGAAAACATCAGCAGCAATCGCTGTTTTGGCGGCTGGCACAAGCAATACCTGCATGATTCGGCGGTGCTGGCTTGCCGCATGCGCTTTGCCATCTACCTGCCGCCACAAGCGGCGCAGGGGGACAAGGTGCCGGTACTGTACTGGCTGTCCGGCCTGACGTGCAGCGACGAAAATTTTATGCAGAAAGCCGGCGCACAACGCATTGCCGCCGAGCTGGGCATGGCCATTGTCGCCCCGGACACCAGCCCGCGCGGCGAAGGAGTAGCAGATGACCCGGCCTACGACCTGGGCCAGGGTGCCGGTTTTTATGTCAATGCCACCCAGGCGCCGTGGCAACGCCATTACCGCATGTATGACTACATCAGTCAGGAGCTGCCGGCGCTGATCGAAGCCCATTTCCCGGTCAGCCAGCGCCGCGCCATTGCCGGCCACTCCATGGGCGGACACGGCGCGCTGATCTGCGCGTTCAAGCGGCCGCAGGATTATGTATCGGTGTCGGCCTTCAGCCCCATCGTCAATCCGGTCAACGTGCCGTGGGGACAAAAGGCCTTCAATGCCTATCTGGGTGCGGAGCGCAGCCAGTGGCTGCAATGGGATGCCTGCCATCTGCTGGGACAAGCAAGGCAGATACCACCGCTGCGGGTGGACATCGGTCTGGCCGATGGTTTTCTGGCCGAGCAGCTCAAGCCAGAGGCGCTGGAAGCCGCAGCACGCACCGGCGGCCACGCCCTGCAGTTGCATCGCCACCAGGGCTATGACCACAGCTATTACTTCATCGCCAGCTTTATCGAAGATCAGCTGCGCTTCCACGCCGGACATTTGCACGGCTGATGCAGAAAAACAGCCGGCGGTCTGCTGACGGCCGGCTGTTTGGCGTGGCCTTCGTGCTTCAGGCGCCGATGGCGATCCGCGGCGCCTTGCGCGTCATCAGGCTGAGCAGTACAAAGCTGAGCACACTGACCGCCAGGCTCTGATAGATGGGCACATTGGAATCCAGCCCGTAGTTATACATGGACAAGACCGCCGTGCCACAGCCCAGCACCATGCTGCAGATGGCCGCCGGCGTGGTGGCACGCGGCCAGAATATCGCCCCCAGCAAGGGCACCAGCATGCCGGCCACCAGCAGGTTGTAAGCCAGGGTCAGGGCACGGATCACATCGCTGACCAGCATGGCCAGTGCCAGCACCAGCAGCCCCACCAGCAGGGTGACGATACGGTTGGTCCACAGACTGCACCCATCCCGACCGCTCAAGTCCTCGGTCAGCGTGGTGGAGGCCGCCAGCAAGGCGGCACTGGCGGTGGACATCATGGCCGCCAGCGCGGCAGCAATCACCAGCCCGCGCACCCCATCCGGCAAACCTTCCTTCACCATGGCGGCAAAGGCATTGGCCGGCACGGCAAGATCGGGCAGCAACACCTTGGTCGCCATGCCGATGGCGGCACACACCAGCCCGTACAGGATGCAATACAGGCCGGCAATGCTGCCGGCGTAACGCGCCACACCAGCGTTGCGGGCGGTGAACACCCGTTGCCAGATATCCTGGCCAATCAGGATGCCGAAGAAGTAAATGACAAAGTACGTGATGATGGTGTCCGCACCAATGGTGGTGAAGCTGAAATAGGAGGCCGGCAGTTTGGCGCTCAGCTGCGCCCAGCCTCCCACCCGGTACAGGCAGATGGGCAGCAGGACGAACATCAGGCCGATGGTCTTGATCAGGAATTGCACGATGTCGGTCAGCGTCAGCGACCACATGCCGCCTACGGCGGAATACAGCACCACCACCCCGCCTCCGATCACCACCGCCTGCCAGAACGGCAGGGTAAACAGCACCTGCATCACCGTGGCAATGGCCAGCACCGAGGTGACGCTGATCATCACCGCATACATCAGCATCACCAGCGCACTGGTGCGGCGGGCCACGGTGTTGTAACGGCGTTCCAGCACCTGGGTGACGGTAAACACCTTCAGTTTGAGCAGCGGCTTGGCCATGAACAGGTTCAGCACCAGAATGCCGCACCCCAGTGCGGCACACAGCCAGAAACCGGAAATACCGTACACATAGCCCAGCTTTACCGTCCCCACGGTGGAGGCACCGCCCAGCAGGGTGGCGGCCATGGTGCCCATATAGAAGCCCGGCCCCAGATTGCGTCCCGCAACCAGGAATTCCTCCCTGCTGGTGGCACGACGCATGCCCAGCCAGCCCAGCAATAGCATGCCGGCGATATAAATGAACACGACGAAGATATCGAGTCCCATAGTGTGTCTCCTAAGATTTTCCTTGGCGAAAAAAGCGATCCCTGCTGTGCCGGCACCGCTCTGTGGCGGCTTGTACCCGGCTTATTGCCGGATCAGCACACCCGGCAGCACGCACAGCATTTCAAACAGCAGGTTGGCTCCCAGCAAGGCGGTATTGCCACTGGTGTCATACGGTGGCGAGACTTCCACCAGATCACAGCCCACCAGGTTCAAACCCCGGCAACCACGCACGATTTCCA
>JAFANL010000276.1 GCA_019232735.1 Aquitalea sp.
CCACGCCTTCCCATCCCGAACAGGACCGTGAAACGCCTTAGCGCCGATGATAGTGTGGCATTCGCCATGTGAAAGTAGGACACCGCCAGACTCCCCCTTCGAAGCCCAGCTCAATCGAGCTGGGCTTTGTGCATTCTGCTCTTCTTCAGCACCTGTCCGAACAAAAGCCGCCTCAAGGGCGGCTTTGTTGTGTCTGGTGGGTTGGCTTTGTAATCCGCTTTCAGCCCGTTTGTTGTTCCAGATGCAGTTTGATGGCTGCACCGCCGCTGATGATGTCGTCACCAATGGCCATGGCCGCTGCTGCGCCATCCCGCTTGCGGATGGCAGCAATGACCGGCGGATGATAATCGATCATGTCCTGGCCTCCTTTGGCATAAACCGCCGCAATCAATGGCCCCATCTGCAGCCAGATGCGGTGAAGGATGCCGGCAAGAAATGGAAGGTTGGCGATCTCCACCAGGGCGAAGTGAAAGCGTTGGTTAAGATCGCAACCCAGATCAATGTCAGCAGCTGCGACAGCTTGTTGATTTTGTCTCACCAGCTCTTCCAGTCTGCTGATGTCGTCATGGCTGGCCATATGGGCGGCCTGTTCGGCAGCAAGTCCCTCCAACTTGACGCGAATGGCGCGGATTTCCAGGTAACGTTCCAGTGTCATGTGCGGGACGCGGATGTCGCGCGGCGAACGTAGCGTCAGTGCCTGTTCCTGTACCAGGCGCAAAATGGCATCTCGCACCGGTGTGACGCTGGTGCCGAATTGTTCGGCCAAGTCGCGTATTTTCAAGCGATCACCAGGTTTGAGTCGGCCCTGGATCAGCGCCTGACTGATCAGCCGGTAGACCGCATCGCCCAGATTGTCATGTTCCAGTGTCGGTGGGTCTTGGTTCATGTGATGGTTTCCAGTTTGCAATAAATTGGCTTGTGGCCTGCACGATACAGCGCAGCAAGGGGATATTGCAATGAGTAAGATGCATTGTATATGATGCATCATAAATGAATGAGTGTAGATCTGCCCTGCTCAGCTATCCCCGATCGTCGTTTTGTCATGTACAGGAAAATGGCCATGGCCTTACCTACCCGCTATATGCTGCTAACCGGTGCCAGTCGAGGTATCGGCCATGCCACCGTCAAATTGTTCCAGGAAAATGGCTGGCGGATGCTGACTGTATCTCGCCAGCCGTTTTCGGAATTCTGCCAATGGCCATCCGCACGGGAAAGTCATGTACAGGCGGATCTGGCGGACTTGTCCGGAATGGATGATCTGATCGCCGAGGTACGTGCGCGTTTGCCGGACGGTGAGTTGCATGCCTTGGTCAACAATGCCGGTATTTCTCCCAAGGGGCCTGCTGGTGAACGGCTGGGCGTGCTGGCCAGCGATGCAGATACCTGGAGCAGGGTCTTGAATGTCAATCTGCTTTCCACGGCCTTGCTGGCACGCGGCTTGTTTGCCGAGCTGAAAAAGGGCCAGGGCTCCATCGTTAATGTCACGTCCATTGCCGGGTCCCGTGTGCATCCCTTTGCTGGGGTGGCGTATGCCGCTTCCAAAGCGGGTTTGGCGGCGTTGACGCGGGAACTGGCGCATGAGCTGGGCCCGCACGGGATTCGCGCCAATGCGATTGCGCCTGGTGAGATCGATACGGCCATCCTCTCTCCAGGCACGGCGCAGATTGTCGAACGGGATGTACCCTTGCGCCGGCTGGGAACTCCCGACGAGGTGGCGCGGACGATCTTCTTTTTGTGCAGCAATGCCTCCTCCTATATCAATGGCGCGGAAATTCACATCAATGGAGGCCAGCATGTCTGAGCAGGCCACTGCCTTGTTCTCCACCATGACTGAGGCCAGCTCGTTTGACACCATGGCGACCTTGCTGGCTCAGCATTACGGCTTAAGTGGCCAACTGAGCCGGCTTAACAGTGAACGGGATGAGAATTTCCATTTGCAGGCAAGCGATGGTGTCCAGTACGTCGTCAAGCTGAGCCATCCTGCCGAGCCGCGCACGATGACGGACTTTCAGACCCAGGCATTGCTCTATGCACTGGAACAGGACCCGGCCTTGCCTATCCCCCGTGTCATTGCTCGCCGTGACGGCCAGCCCTGGGCGGCGATTAGCATGCCGGATGGTCCCGAGCGGGTGTTGCGGGTGTTGAGCTATCTGGATGGCAAACCACTGCACCAGGTCGTCCGTACCGTGGCGCAACGTCGTCATCTGGGGACGACACTGGCACGGCTGGACAAGGCGTTGGCCGGTTTTCAGCATCCTGCTGCTCATCATGATCTGTTGTGGGATATCCAGCATTGCGAGCGCTTGCGCACCTTGGCCGAAGGGCAGGAACCGCAGTTCCGGCAATGGCTGGATCATTTCGAATACACACTGAAACCCCGCTTGGCGAGTCTGCGCCGGCAGGTCATCCATAATGATCTCAATCCTCACAATGTGCTGCTTGATCCGGTGAATGAGGTCAGCACCGCTGGCCTGATCGATTTTGGCGACATGGTGCATGCGCCACTGGTGAATGAACTGGCTGTGGCTTGTTCTTATCAGCTGTCGGGCAATGGAAATCCGCTGGATAGCGCCGCTGACCTGATTGCGGCCTATCATGCGGAAAACCCTTTGACCGTGGAAGAGGTCGGCTTGCTATACGACCTCATCCTCACCCGTTTGTACATGACCGTCACCATTACCGACTGGCGTGCACTGCGGCATCCGGAAAACCGCAGCTATATTCTGCGTAACAATGGCATCAGCCGGGATGGCTTCATCCGTCTGAGCGCACTGGGGCGTGAGCAGGCTACACGCTATCTGCGGGATATCTGCAGCATGAAAGGACAGGCATGAGCGATAAGGATCAACGCATGGTCAACGCCTTCGATCCGGCGGCAGCCTCGACATTGGCTGCGCGGGAGCAGGCCCTGCTGCAGCGCCGCCAACAGTCGCTGGGGGCTGCCTACCGTCTGTTTTACGAACAGCCCATCCATGTTGTGCGTGGTGAGGGGGTGCACTTGTACGATCCGGATGGGCAGGCCTATCTCGATGTCTACAATAATGTCGCCTCGGTGGGGCACAGCCATCCGCGCGTGGTGGAGGCCATTGCCCGCCAGGCCGCTACGCTGAATACCCATACCCGCTATCTGAACGATATCGTGGTGGACTATGCCGAGCGTTTGCTGGCAACACTGGCCCTGGATGACTACCAGATGGTGTTCACCTGTACGGGCAGTGAGGCCAATGATCTGGCACTCCGTCTGGCATGGGGTGTGACGGGTGGGCGCGGCATCATTGTCAGCACCCATGCCTACCATGGCGTGACCGCCAGTGTGGCCGAGTGCTCGCCGGCATTTGGTGATGGCGTGCCACTGGGCATGCATGTTCGTACGGTAGCTCCACCGGACAGTTATCGGGAGGGGGAGAATGCCGGCCCACGTTTTCTGCAGGATGTACAAGCGGCCATTAATGAGCTCAAGCGTCATGGTATCCAGCCTGCTGCTTTGCTGGTGGATACCCTGTTTACCAGTGATGGTGTCTTTGCCGAGCCGGCAGGCTGCCTGGCACAGGCTGCCACCCTGATTCGCGCGGCAGGCGGGCTGTTCATTGCAGATGAAGTACAGGCAGGCTTTGCCCGCAGTGGCAGTCATTTCTGGGGCTTCCAGCGCCACGGGGCAATTCCGGACATCGTGACCATGGGCAAGCCCATGGGGAATGGACATCCCGTCGCCGGGCTGGCTGCGCGGTCCGATATCATCGAGGCGTTTAGCCGCAAGGTGCGTTACTTCAATACCTTTGGCGGCAATCCGGTGTCGTGTGCCGCGGGCATGGCGGTGCTGGACATCATTCGTGATGAAGAGCTGCAAGAAAATGCGCGCGCTACCGGCGCCTTGTTCAAGGCGGGCCTGCTTCGTCTGGCTCAGCAGCATGCGTGGATTGGTGATGTCAGGGGCAGCGGTTTCTTTCTCGGGGTGGAGATGGTCAGCCATCGCCAGCACAAAGTGCCGGCGCGGCAGGAGACCTCATGCATTGTCAATGGCTTGCGCCAGCGTGGCATCCTGATCAGCGCCACCGGGCCGAATGGCAATATTCTCAAGGTGCGGCCACAACTGGTGTTCCGGCCGGAGCATGTCGAACAGTTCCTGACGGCGCTGGATGAGGTGTTACAGGCCCTTTAAGCAGGACAAGGCAGCATCTGAGATACCTTGTCCTGTCTGGATGGTTGGCGCTCAGTTGGCTGCCGCCTTCCATCCTCCGCCCAGTGCCTTGTACAAACTGATGGCGGCATCCAGCCGCTCCAGTTTGGCATTGACCAGATTCAGCTCGGCCTGGAAGGTATTGCGTTCCGCATCCAGCACATCCAGATAGCTGGAGTAGCCGTTGTCGTAGCGCAATGTCGCCAGATGCAAGGCCCGGTTCAGCGCGGCCAGCTGTGTTGTCTGGGCTTCCTGCACCTCGCGTGCGCTGCTGCTGGCCAGCAGTGCATCCTGGGTTTCCTTGAAGGCAGTCTGGATGGCTTTCTGATACTGGGCCAATGCTTGGCGCTGGCGGGCACTGGCGGCATCCACATTCAGTCCGGTCTGGCCGAAATTGAAGAGGGGCGCGGTGGCATTGCCGACAAAGCTCCAGGTGCGGGTGGCTCCGGTGAACAGGGTGTTCATCGACAGGCTTTGCGAACCCAATGCGCCAGTCAGGCTGATGCTGGGGAAATAAGCCGCCTTGGCCACCCCGATGCGGGCATTGGCCGCTATCAGTTGCGCCTCTGCCGCGGCAAGGTCGGGCCTGCGTTCCAGCAGTCCGGAAGACAGGTCGGCAGGAATCGGTGGCGGTACGGTCAGCGCTTCGATGGCCATGCCGCGTTGCAATTTACCATCCACCATTTCACGTGGGGAGCGGCCCAGCAGCAAGGCGAGCGCACTTTCCGTTTGCTGCAGCGACTGGTTCAGCTGGGGAATGGTGGCGCGGGCGGATGCGGCTTCCGATTCGGCCTGCCGCATGTCCAGCTCCGAACTCATGCCCCCCTTGAAGCGTTTCTGCCGGAGTTGCAGGGAGGACTCCCGGCTTTCCAGCGTACGTTTGGCAATGTCCAGCTGCGCATCAAAAGCACGCAACTGGAAATAGCTTTGTGCGACCTGGGCGCTGAGCGACAGCCGGGCTGCATCGCGGTTGTACTGGCTGGCGGCCAGCGTGGCGCGGGCGGCTTCGTTGCTGCGCTGCAGCTTGCCCCACAAATCCAGCTCCCAGCTAGCGCTGAGATTGGCATTGCGAACATCGGTAATCAGCGGAGTGCCCGGCGTGGTGGTCTCTGCCGATGTACGTGCCCGCTGATAGCCGGCATTGGCTGCGAGGCTGGGCAGTAGCTGGGCCCGGGCGATGCCGGCCAGTGCCGCTGCCTCATCAAGCTGGGCGCTGGCCGTGGCCAGATCGGCATTGTGCTGCAAGGCCTCGGCAATCAGCTGATCCAGTACCGGGTCGTGGAATTGCTGCCACCAGTCGGCCTGAATGCTTGCTTGCGTGGTGTCACTGGTCGTGGCAGGCAGGTCCAGCTTGGGGCGGCTATAGTCGGGGCCCACGGCGCAGGCCGTGAGCGTCAGGCTTAGCAGCAAGGGGAGTGTGCGTTCACGCATGGTCCTGGCCTCCTGTCTCTATGCTTGGCTGAGGCGTTTTGCGTTGCGACAGCTTCATGACCACCATGAAGAACATGGGAATGAAAAAGGTGGCAATAAAAGTAGCCGCCAGCATGCCGCCAATCACCCCGGTGCCGATGGAGTGGCGGCTGGCCGAACCGGCGCCGCTGGAAATGGCCAGTGGCACGCAGCCCAGCACGAAGGCCAGCGAGGTCATCACGATGGGGCGGAAGCGCAGCCGGGCGGCGGCAATGGCGGCCTCGGCCAGGCTCATGCCTTCTTCCATTTTCAGGACGGCAAACTCCACGATCAGGATGGCGTTCTTGGCGGCCAGGCCAATCAGGGTGACCAAGGCCACCTGGAAGTAGACATCATTGGCCAGCCCGCGCAGCCAGTTGGCCGTCAGTGCGCCAAACACGGCAAAGGGCACTGCCATCAATACGCTGATCGGCAGGCTCCAGCGTTCGTACTGGGCGGCCAGGATCAGGAACACCATGATCATACCGAAGGCAAACACCATTACCGATGAACCACTGCTGGATTTTTCCTGGAAGGCTGAGCCTGTCCAAGCCAGGCTATACCCTTCCGGCAGGGTGTCCTGGGCAACTTCCTCCATGGCCTTGAGCGCATCGCCCGAGCTGTAGCCCGGTGCGGGGCCACCGACTACCTTGGCCGCCGGGAAGATGTTGAAGCGTTCCAGGCTTTCCGGGCCCGTGGTCTGCTCCACATTGACCAGCGCGGTGAGTGGAATCATGTTGCCATCCTGCGAACGCACATAGATGTTGCGCAGGTCATCCACCTTGGTGCGGAAATCGGCCTCGGACTGCAGCTGAACGCGGAAGGTGCGGCCAAACTTGTTGAAGTCGTTGACATACAGTGCGCCAAAAGTGCTTTGCATGGTGTCGAATACGGTGTTGATCGGCACATTCAGCGACTTGGCCTTGGCCCGGTCGAGCTTGACGAACAGCTGCGGCACGCTGGCGGAGAAGGTGGTTTGCACCCCTTTCAGTTCGGGGCGTTTGGCGGCGGCCTCTACCAGTTTTCTGGTGATATTGCCCAACTCGACCGCACTGCCGCCGGCACGGGACTGTACATAGCTTTCAAAGCCGCCGGTATTGGACATGCCGGAAATGGGCGGTGGATTGAAAGCCAGCACGATGCCATCGCTGATGCCCAGCATGCCCTTGCCAAAGACATCCTTGACCACGGCCTGGGAAGAAAGCTCGGGTGTCTTGCGTTCATCCCAGGGCTTGAGGGTGATGAAGGACACCCCTGCATTGGTCCGATTGCCACCGGACAGGATGTCAAAGCCAGCGAAGGACATGCGGTCTTTCACCGCCGGGTTGCTCGCCATCATGGCATCCAGCTTGTCCATGCTGGCCTCGGTGCGTTGCAACGAGGCGCCGTCCGGCAGGATGGCCACCGCCAGGATATAGCCCTGATCTTCATCCGGGGCCAGGCTGGACGGAATGGTGCGGAACAGGCCGATGCTGAGCACGATCAGCCCGGCGAACAGTAGCAGGCCGAGCAGGGCGCGCTTGACCAGAAAGCTCACACCGCTGGCGTAGCGTGCTGTCTGGCGGTCAAACCAGTGGTTGAACCAGACAAAGAAGCGTGCCGGGTGCTGATGGCCTTCCTTCAGGATCAGTGCGCACAATGCCGGAGTCAGGGTCAGGGCCACCAGGCCGGAGATGGTGACGGAAACGGCAATGGTGATGGCAAACTGCTTGTACATCTGGCCGGCAATCCCGCCCAGGAAGGCGACCGGGATGAATACCGAGCACAGCACCAGCACGATGGCCACCAGGGCCCCGGAGACTTCCTCCATTGCCTTGAAGCTGGCCTGCAGCGGACTGAGCTTTTCCTCGCTCATCAGCCGCTCGACGTTTTCCAGCACCACGATGGCGTCATCCACCACGATGCCAATGGCCAGCACCATGCCGAACAGGGTCAGGGTATTGATGGAGAAGCCAAACAGATACATGCCGGCAAAAGTGCCGACAATGGATACCGGCACCGCCAGGCAAGGAATCAGCGTGGCGCGCCAGTTTTGCAGGAACAGGAAGACCACGGCAAAAACCAGCAGCATAGCTTCGGCCAAAGTGTGGTACACCTCCTTGATCGAGACCTCGACAAACTTGGTCGTGTCATAGGGGATGCCATAGCCCATGCCCTTGGGGAAGCTGAGCGACAGTCGCTGCATCTCGGCCTCTACCGCCTGGGCCGTGGCCAGCTGATTGGCGCCGGGAGCCAGGAAAATACCGATCGGGATGGTGGGGCGGCCATTGTGGCGGCCATTGAAGTCATAAGACAGTGCCCCCAGTTCCACGCGCGCTACATCTTTCAGCCGTACGGCCGAGCCATCGCTATTGGAGCGCAGGATGATGTTTTCGAACTCCTCCGGTTCGGACAGACGGCCCTGGGTGGTGACGGTATAGGTAAAGTCCAGGCGGCCCTTTTGAGGCTCGGCACCAATCTTGCCCGCGGCGAACTGGGCATTCTGCTCCTTGATGGCATTGGAGACATCGCTGGGGGTCAGCTTGAGCTGGGCCAGCCGGTCCGGCTTCAGCCAGATGCGCATCGAGTAATCCTGACCGGCAAAGTTCACCACATCACCCACGCCGGGGACCCGTTTCAGCTCGTCCACCACGTTCAGCAATGCATAGTTGCTGATGAACAAGGTGTCGTAGCTGTTGTCCGGCGAGTAAAGCGAGATCACCTGCAGAATGGAGGAGGATTTCTTGGTGACATTCACCCCCTGGCGGCGGACTTCTTCCGGCAGCTGCGAGGTGACCGACTGCACCCGGTTGTTGACGTTGATGGTGGCCTGGTCGGCATTGGTGCCGATCTTGAAGGACACGCTGAGTGACAGCTTGCCACTACTGGAACTGACCGACTGCACATACAGCATGTTGTCGACACCATTGATGGCCTGTTCCAGTGGCGCAGCCACGGTGTTGGCGATGACTTCGGCCGAGGCTCCCGGATAGCTGGCGGTCACCTGGACCACCGGTGGCACGATTTCCGGATATTGCTCGATGGGCAAAGCCTTGATGGCGGCCAGACCGGCCAGCATGATGATGATGGAAATCACGCTGGCAAAGATGGGTCGCCGGATAAAGAAGGCGGAAAACATGGCGCGGGACCTCTTAAGCAGCTTGCTTGGCAGTGGGGGTGCTGGCGTCGGCCTTGTAGGGCTGGGGTTTGACCTCGGCACCAGGACGCAGCTTGATGATGTTGTCCACCACCACTTGTTCGCCCGGTTTGAGGCCGCTCTCGACCAGGACATCCAGCCCCACCTCCTGCGAAACCGTGATCGGACGTGGCTGGACCTTGTTGCCCTCGCCCACCACCCATACCATCTTGCCCTGCTGGGTTGTCAGTACGGCTCGCTGTGGCACGGCAATGGCATTGATGCGCTCCGCACCCTTGAGAACGACGCGGACAAATTGCCCCGGCAGTATCTTGCCTTGCGGATTGGCCAGCGATGCCCGCGAACGGATGGTGCCCGTGGTGCTGTCCACCAGGCTGTCGGTAAAGTTGAGAACACCGTTGTGGTCGAACTGGCTGCCATCCGCCAGCTTCAGGGCCACTTCGAAGTGGCCGTTGTCCTTCAGCTTCAGCACGCCCTTGTCCTGCATTTTGCGCAGATTCATCTGATCGCTGTCCGACATGCTGAAGTTGACGTAAATGGGGTCGAGCTGGGAAATCTTGGTCAGCAGGCTGCCATCGGCGCTGGTGGATATCAGGCTGCCTTCCGAACGGGTTTCCTGGCTGGTCATACCGGAAATCGGGGCGGTGACGCGGGTGTAATCCAGATTGATCTGCGCTTCTTTTTGTTTGGCTTTGGCGGCGGCAACCTGGGCCTGGGCGGCCTGGTAGGCGGCAACGGCGTCATCGCGGTCTTTCTGGCTGACTGCGTTTTCCTTGAAGAGTGGCATCACACGGTCGTAGTCCTGGCGGGTGCTGGCCAGTTGGGCTTCTTGTACCTTCAAGGCGGCTGCGGCCTGATCCAGTGCGGTCTGGTAGGTGGCCGGGTCCAGCTGGAACAGTAAATCACCTTGTTTGACCGGGCGCCCTTCGGTATAGGCGCGCTTGAGCAGAATGCCGCCAACGCGCGCACGCACCTCTACTTCGCGGGAGCCGGCCGCCTGGCCGACATATTCGAAATTGACCGGGATATTACGCGCTGCAATCTGGATGACCGAGACCGGCATGGCGGGCATGGCGCCCTGCGCGGCCTGTTCCTGCTTGGCGCCGCAGGCAGTCAGGCTGGCAGCCAGCATACTGAATAACAGCCATTTTCCATGCCGGGAAGTGAAGGGCAGCGATGGGTGGGACATGGGGTATCCTCAGCAAATTGAATGGTCAGAAGAGCGCCCACGACTGCCAGACCATGGCGGAGGTGGCAGAGGGCGGCTCTGTGTGGTTTCTTGTGCTGTCTACTGCCTGAATAGTCTGGTTAACATCAGTTAACAAGATGGCAGAGACAGGATCGGGACAGCAAGGCAGCGCGGAGCATCTGTCCCGGCAAAGGGCGATGCTGGCGGAGGTGAGACCGGTTTGGCGGTCAAACTCCAGATAATTCAAGACCAGATTGCTGGAAAATCGTTCAACGTAAAGAAAAATCCGGAAAATTGCAGGCAAAAGCAGCAAGCCACAATGCCGTACTGTTTTAGCGGCGTGATGCAGGAAAAAGTGCTGTAAAAACAACACTGAATGGGGCCGGTGGCGGTGTTGTTTGCAAAAGGTATCTTCGGGTGGGGCTTGTCATGCAGACGGCTGCGGCTTGGGTCTGTGATGCCATGGCAGGGCGGGATGGCCAGCCTGGCCGCTTTCCCACGCTGGACTGCCTGCTTGGCGGATACCTGCGCCAGAGGAATGGTGCGCCATCCAGCGCTGCCAGATCGTACAACTTTTCCCTCGCCCTCAAGGGCAGCGTTATAATCGCTCTCTTTTTCTCGAGTATTCGATAAACCCATGTCATCGGCCATCGAAATACAAACGGTCAGCAAGCGTTATGGCAGTTTGCAGGCACTGGACGAGGTCAGTTTCCGTGTCGAACCGGGCGAATTCTTTGCCCTGCTAGGCCCCAATGGTGCCGGTAAAACCACACTGATCTCCGCCATGGCCGGTCTGTCCCGCCCCGATAGTGGCAGCATCCGCATCATGGGCCACGATGTGGTGCGTGATTTTCGCGCCGCCCGCATGAGCCTGGGGGTTGTGCCGCAAGAACTGGTGTTTGATCCCTTCCTGTCGGTGCGCGAAACCCTGCGCTTTCAATCCGGCTATTTCGGTCTGACCCGCAATGATGACTGGATTGACGAGCTGTTGTTCAAGCTGGGCCTGTCGGACAAAGCGAATGTCAATCTGCGCGCCTTGTCTGGCGGCATGAAGCGCCGGGTGATGGTGGCGCAGGCATTGGTACACCGCCCGCCGGTGATGGTGCTGGATGAACCTACCGCAGGCGTGGATGTCGAGTTGCGTCAGAGCCTGTGGGCCTTCGTCAAGGAATTGAACGAAGCCGGCCACACCATCGTGCTGACCACCCATTATCTGGAAGAGGCCGAAACCCTGTGCAATCGCATTGCCATGCTCAAGCGCGGCAAGCTGGTGGCGCTGGAGAGCAAGGACAAGCTGCTGCAGCACGGCAAGGAGCGCGAAGTGGCCCTCAAGCTGGCTGGCGCTCTGCCGGACAGCCTGTTGCCGCGTCAGGTCCGTGAGGAAGAGGGTCGGGTGGTGCTGAAACTGGCGGAAATCAGTCAGCTGGAAGAGGTGCTGGCCACCTTGCGCGAGGCCGGGGTCCGCGTACGCGAATTGAATGTGGTGGAGGCCGATCTGGAAAGCGTGTTTGTCGACATGATGAATGGGGGGCACGTCTGATGCAGGGCTTCCTGACCTTGTTCCGCAAGGAGCTGGTGCGTTTCTGGAAGGTGGCCTTCCAGACGGTCGCAGCTCCGGTATTGACCGCGTTGATGTACCAGCTGATTTTTTCCCATGTGCTGTCGCACCATGTCGAGGCCTATCCCGGCGTCAGCTACACCGCCTTCCTGATCCCGGGCCTGGCGATGATGTCGATGGCGCAGAATGCCTTTGCCAATAGTTCTTCCAGCCTGATCCAGTCCAAGATCACCGGCAATATCGTGTTCTTGTTGCTGCCGCCGCTGACAGCACTGGAATTCTTCGCCGCCTATATGCTGGCTGCCATCGTGCGCGGTCTGGCCGTCGGTGCCGGGGTGCTGGTGGTGACAGCCTGGTTTGGTCTGCCGCTGCCCAGCCATCCGCTGTGGGTGCTGCTGTTCGCCATCCTGGGCTGCGGCGTATTGGGTACGCTGGGGGTGGTCGCCGGTATCTGGGCAGAAAAATTCGACCAACTGGCCGCTTTTCAGAACTTTTTGATCATGCCGCTGACTTTCCTGTCTGGCGTGTTTTATTCCATCAACAGTCTGCCACCATTCTGGTACGCCGTTTCGCACGTGAACCCGGTATTTTTCATGATCGACGGTTTCCGCTACGGCTTTTTCGGCCAGGCCGACGTCAGCCCCTGGCTGTCG
>JAFANL010000282.1 GCA_019232735.1 Aquitalea sp.
TGTCGAACAAAAGACAAGATTTAGGTGGGCTGCTCTAATTTTTTTTTGTAGAATACACGGGTTTTGTGATCCCGAATCAGAAAGGTCAAGGGTTTAGACAAATGGAAAACATCGAAGCGCGCGTTAAAAAGATCGTTGCCGAACAACTGGGCGTGAACGAAGCTGAAGTCAAGATCGAATCGTCCTTCGTTGATGATCTGGGCGCTGACTCCCTCGACACCGTTGAGCTGGTAATGGCTCTGGAAGAAGAGTTCGAGTGCGAAATCCCGGACGAAGAAGCTGAAAAGATCACCACTGTTCAGCAAGCCGTTGATTACGTTACCGCCCACCTGAACAAGTAATATCTTCAGGCCTGTACAGGACCTCTGCGCGGTGTGGCCTTGGCTCGCCTGCAGAGGTTCTTTTGTTATAGAGGGTTCCAAACGCTCGTTTGATTGTAATAATCATCAAACAATTGTTGTGGAATCATCGGGAGACTGCCTCCCCTCTACTCACGGAGATTCTTCGTGTCCAAACGCAGAGTTGTAGTAACCGGTCTGGGACATATTTCCCCGGTCGGCAATGATGTCACTACCGGCTGGGCCAATCTGTTGGCCGGCAAGAGCGGCATTGGCAAAGTGACCCGTTTTGATGCCAGCGACCTGAATTGCCAGATCGCCGGTGAAGTCAAAGACTTCGACATCAGCGCGTACATTTCCCCCAAGGAAGCGCGTCGCTCCGACCTGTTCATCCACTACGGCATTGCAGCAGCGCTGCAGGCTGTGGCTGATGCTGGCCTGGACGATGTGGCCGATCTGGACAAGACCCGCGTTGGCGTCAACATCGGTTCCGGTATTGGCGGTCTGCCGCTGATCGAGGAAACCGGCGTGGCCGTGCAGCAAAGCGGTTCGCGCAAGATCGGGCCTTTCTTCATCCCCGGTTCGCTGATCAACCTGATCGCCGGCCACGTGTCCATCCTGAAGGGCTTTCAGGGCCCGTCGTATGGCATCGTGTCTGCCTGCACCACCGGTGCGCACTGCATCGGCGATGCAGCCCGGATGATTCAGTACGGTGATGCCGACGTGATGGTGGCCGGTGGTGCCGAAGGCGCCATTTCCAAGCTGGGCATGGGCGGTTTTGCCGCCATGAAGGCGCTGTCCACCCGCAATGACGATCCGGAAACCGCGTCCCGTCCGTGGGACAAGGGCCGTGACGGTTTCGTGATGGGTGAAGGTGCCGGCGTGCTGGTGCTGGAAGAGTACGAACACGCAGTGAAGCGCGGTGCGCGTATCTACGCTGAGCTGATCGGTTTTGGCATGAGTTCCGATGCCCACCACATTACGGCTCCGAATGCGGATGGCCCGGCCCGCGGCGTGCAGAACGCACTGCGCGATGCCCGGATCAACCCGGATCAGGTGCAGTATGTGAACGCACACGGTACCTCCACCCCGCTGGGTGATGCCAACGAAACCAGCGCGCTGAAGATCGCTTTTGGTGATCACGCCAAGAAGCTGGTGGTGAACTCCACCAAGTCGATGACCGGCCACTTGCTGGGCGGTGCTGGCGGCGTGGAAGCCATCTACTCCATCCTGGCGCTGTACAACCAGGTATCGCCGCCCACCATCAACCTGCACGAGCAGGATGTGGAGGCTGGCTGCGATCTGGACTACGTGGCCAATACCGCCCGCGACATGAAGATCGACATCGCCATTTCCAACTCGTTTGGTTTTGGTGGTACCAACGGTACCCTGGTCTTCAAACGCATCTGATCTGTCCCTTGCGCGCTGCCGCTTGCTGCGGCGCAATGCGCAAATGCATTGACAGCCCGAACCGCTGCGATACACTCGCGGCGGTTTTCTTATTTGTGCGGCGCTGCGCTGCCGCCATTCTGGATCTGGCATGTTCACCGAACGACTCGACTTTCTGCCCGACCTGCTGGCCCTGCATGCCGCGCGTCGCTCTGATTTCCCCTATCTGCTGATGTCCTCTGGTGATCAGGGCTGGGACATGCTGTTTGCCGCCGAAAGCACAACCCTGTATCACGCTGGCGAAGGCGAGGCCTTTGTCGAGGCGCTGCGCTGCTTTAAGCCACAGGCGGTGGAAAATCCGCATGGCCTGCCCTTTGTCGGCGGGCATTTCCTGTATCTGGGCTACGATTTGCTGTCGCAGTTTGAAGCCTCGGTGGCAGAAGCGCTGCCGGACAGCTTCCCCTTGGCGGCCATGGCGCGGGTGCCAGCGGCCTTGCTGATCAACCGGCAAACCCAGCTTGCCTGGATCGTGGCAGAAACCGCCGAGCAATGGCAGCGTTTGAATCATCTGGCGCGTAGCATTCCCACTTTCAGTCCGCAGGCCGTCAGCCTGCAGGCATTGGAAGAAGACCCACCGCACTGGTATACCGATGCCGTGCTGCGGCTGAAGCAATACATCTATGAAGGCGATGTGTTCCAGGTGAACATCTCGCGTGGCTGGCGTGCCGAACTGGGAGCGGAGGTCGCCGCTCCCGATCTGTTTGCCGCCCTGCGCCGTGCCAATCCGGCACCGTTTTCCGCGCTGGTGGATTTTGGCAGTGCGCAAATTGTCAGCTCCTCGCCAGAGCGGCTGGTGCGGGTGCGGGGTGGTTGGGCCGATACCCGCCCCATCGCCGGCACCCATCCGCGTTCACAGGACCCGGCCGAAGATGCCGCCCTCAAGCAAAGGCTGATTTCCAGCATCAAGGAGCGTGCCGAGCACGTGATGCTGATTGATCTGGAACGCAACGACCTGGGCCGCATCAGCCAGCCCGGCACGGTGGAAGTGAACGAACTGATGGCGGTGGAAAGCTACGCCTATGTCCACCACATCGAATCCAATATCCGTGGCCGGCTGCGCGAGGACATCAGTCCGGTCGACACCATCCGCGCCCTGTTTCCCGGTGGCACCATTACCGGCTGTCCCAAGGTGCGCACCATGCAGATCATCCGCGAACTGGAAAACAGCGCCCGCCGCGCCTATACCGGCAGCCTGGGTTATCTCAACCGCGATGGCAGCATGGACCTGAACATCCTGATCCGCACCTTCATGCAGGAAGGCGCGCAACTGCGCTTCCGTGCTGGCGGCGGCATCGTGGCCGACTCCGACCCCGAACGCGAGCTGCAGGAAACCCGCCAC
>JAFANL010000228.1 GCA_019232735.1 Aquitalea sp.
CACCCTCGGGATAGATGAAGATCAGGTCGATGTCAGAGGAAACATTCAGCTCCCCGCCGCCCAGCTTGCCCATGCCGATCACAATCAGTTGCTGTATTTCGCCGCTGTCTTCGCCGATGGGCTGGCCGTATTGTGGCAACGAGCGACAGGCGCAAGCCAGTGATTGCTGCACGGCAAATTCGGCCAGCAGGCTGATGGTGCTGACCACTTCGTCCAGCGTGGCCAGGCCGTTGTGGTCGCGCGTGATCAGCCGCGCCATCACTGCCTGGCGCAAGCGGCGCAGGGCGGATGCCATGCTGTCCGGCTCATTCAGCGCGTCCCAGTCGGCGAAGCTGGCCATTTCCTGTGCGTCCAGCGGCTGCTGCAGACGGTCATGCAGCAAGGCAAGTTGCTCGGGCCGTGCCGTCAGCAGGCGGTCCAGATAAAGTGAAAAGGCACTGCTGTGGGCAATGGCATGGTCCGGGTTTGCTGGCATAATGGCGATGCGCTCGGTTTGGGTCCTGTAACGCTTCATTGTATCGGTTTGGTTCATTTGGAAAAGCCCCTGCATCTGCTTGCCAGAATTCACGTCATCCGCCTGCTACGCAAATTGCTGCAAGGCCTGGGCTTGTTGCTGCTATTGACTTGCCTGGTGGTGGGTTCGGCCTTTACCTTCTTCAACTGGTGGTTGCTGCCCAGGTTGGACCAGTTTCGTCCGCAGCTGGAGCAAAGCCTGTCTCAGGCAACGGGGCGGCAGGTCAGCATCGCCGGGCTTTCCGGGCAGTGGCAGCGTGTGGCCCCGCGCCTGCAGCTGGACGGTTTGCGCATTGCCAATCCGCTGAAGGGCGAAGCGTTGACCTTGAAGCGGGTGGAACTGGTGCCTTCGTGGTGGTCGCTGCTATCGTGGGAGCCGCTATTCTCCCGGATCAGCATCGATGGCCCCAGTGTTGCCCTGCTGCGCACGGCGGATGGTCATGTCCTGCTCAATGGCTTCGATCTGACTGCGCCGTCAGCCCAGCCGCAGGCGGCTGGGGCGGAACCGTCTGCCAACTGGCTGCTCCGGCATGGTCGTATCGAAATCCGTCAGGCGCATATCAGTTGGCAGGATCAGGCCTTGGGCTTGCCGCAGCTGGAGTTGCAACAAGGTGAGCTGGTACTAAGCCAGACCTTGCTGGGCCACCGGCTGCTGGTGTCCGGTCAGCCGGCCGCCACGCTGGGCAAGGGCTTTGATATGGAGCTGGCCTGGCGTGGTAATGATTTTCACCAGTGGCAGCGTTGGTCGGGCAGTCTGCGGGTAAGGCTCAATGGAGCACAGGCCAGCACATTGTCACGCTATATGGAAAAAATCGGCCTGATCAGTAGCGGTGAGGGCAGTGGCGCCCTGGAGGCTGATTTTGCGGATGGGCATGTCAACAGCCTCACTGCCGATGTCAGCATTCACAATGCAGCCTACACCCCTAAGGACGCGCACACCCTGGTATTGCCAGTCATCAGTGGCAAGTTGCAGCTGGAGCGTTCTGCCCGTGGTGCGTATACCATCAATGCATCCGACCTGACCCTGGCCAGCGCCAGCGGCCTGGCTTTCGATAAATCCAGCATCCGTGGCGATTGGACTCCAGGCGAGCAGGGGCAGGGCAAGCTGACGCTGGATAATGTCAATGTGGCTCATCTGACTCCCTTCATTCATGCCTTGGGCGGTGATGGCAACTCGCTGTTTTCCCACTTTGCGCCCAGTGGTCAATTGAAAAACCTGTCACTCAGCTGGCATGGTCCGTTGCAGTCACCACACCAATACGCAGTAGCCACCCGTTTTGATCAATTGGCCTGGCAGGCCTTCTCCTCGGTGCCCGGTGTGAGTGGTGTCAGCGGTGCGCTCAGTTTTGGTGAACAGGGCGGAACCCTGCAATTGAGCAGCCGTCATGCGGCACTCAACTATCCAAGCGTATTTCCGCAGTTGCTCAATTTCGACCAGCTCGACGCCAGGGTGGACTGGCGTAATCAGGGTGAAAGAACGGATGTTGAATTTCATGATGTCGCCTTTTCCAATGCCGATCTGAAAGGACAGTTCGCCGGTCATTACCGCCATGATGGCAAGGGTCCTGGCGTGGTGGATTTCACCGCCAGTGTTGATCAGGTGGCGGCGACACGCGTGCCTGCCTATCTGCCCCATGCCGTGGGGCAGGATACGCTGCGTTGGCTGAAACAGGCCTTGCAGGGTGGGGTGGCGCGGGATGTGCGCATGATCCTGAAGGGTGATCTGGCGAAATTTCCCTTCGCCGGTGGGCAAGGGGGCCAGTTCAGTGTCGATGCCAAGGTGGAGCAGGGACGCTTGCTCTATGAAAAGGGCTGGCCGGAGATTGCCAACATCCAGGCTGATCTCGGATTCCACAACGAAAAAATGCTGATTGCTGCCCGTTCTGCCACCACGCTGGGCGTGCCTCTTAGCAATGTCAATGTTTCCATCAATGACTTGGGTGCCCATGAGTCGGTGCTGAACATCAAGGGCAAGGCGCAAGGTCCGCTGGCCAGTATGTTGAAATTTACCACCAGCAGCCCGGTGGATGGCTGGCTGGATGGTTTTACCGGCGGCATTCAGGCCACGGGTAATGCGGCACTGGACTTGCAGCTGGGGATTCCCTTGTCGGGCAAGGAAACCGTCAAGGTGCGTGGCGACATCCTGCTCTCCGGCAACCAGCTTGCGTTCCGGAATTTGCCCATTCCGACGGCACGCGAGGCGCGCGGTACGCTTACCTTTACCGAGCATGGTGTGGAAAGTCGCGGGCTGCAGTTTTCTGCGTTTGATGGACCGTTCTTGCTCAAGGCGGCCAGTACGCCATCCGGGCGCATGAGTTTTGACATTCAAGGCGAGGCGGATAGTGCCAAGGCATTGCAAACTTACCTGCCAGTGCTGGCGCCCTACGTTCATGGACGCTCTCCGTTTGGTGTCCAGTTCGTGGTGCAGAAGGGACTGGAAAGCCTGACCGTACAATCCAGCCTGGTGGGGACGACCATACAGGCCGCGGCTCCGGTCAGCAAGCCGGCAGCAAGCAGCGTGCCCTTGTCGTTGCGGGTAAGCCCCGGCAAGACGGCACAGCAGCCCATCCGGCTGGACTTTGATGCGGGCAAGGTGGCGAGTGGCAGTCTGTTGCTGGATGCACATGGCAATCTGAAATCCGGCGTGGTGGCATCTGGCCGGGCCATTGGCAAACAGCCGGAAGAAGGGCTGGCATTGCGCCTGGCGGCGCCACAAGTCGATTTGCAGGCCTGGGTGGAGGCGATCAATGCGACGCCTGACGGTCCAGCTGCTGGTCTGGCCGGGAAGTCGCTGGAGCTGCCCTTGCAGATTGAACTGGACAGTCCGCAAGTCGATGGCTGGGGCGGAGCATTGCACAAGGTGAGTGCCAGCCTGAGTAATCGTCGTATCCGTAATGGCTGGTCACTGGATGTGCGCGCCAGCGAACTGAGCGGCAGTATCGACTATTTGACCGAAGGCAGCGGCCTGTTACGTGCCAACCTGGCCTATGCCGTGCTGAAACCCCCGGAGAAAAGTGACAGCAGCCAGGTAGATGCCGAGGCCGCCCTTGTCGACAAAGGGGACTGGCCTGAGCTGGATATCCATATCGGCGATCTTGTCTATCAGAACAAGACGGTTGGCAAGCTGGACCTGCGCGCCCGGCGTGAAGGCCGTGACTGGCTGCTCAATCCCCTGCGTTTGCAGGCAGCGGAAGGCAGTCTGCAAGGGAGTGCCCGTGTGCGCCGTGGCGAAGGTGGCAAGGAGGTGCAGGCCCATTATCGGCTGGAAAGCAGTGATGTGGGCAAGCTGCTGGCCCGCATTGGCTTGCAGGATACCTTCCGTAAAGGGGAGGGTAGTCTGTCTGGCACAATGAGCTGGCCGGGTGGCTTGTTTGATGTCAGCGCCAGTCAGTTGTCCGGTGACATGGTACTGGCGCTGAAAAATGGTCGTTTTGCCAAGGTCGATCCTGGCGTGGCCCGGCTGCTGGGTGTGCTGAGCTTGCAGTCGCTGAGTCGGCGGGTGAAGCTGGACTTCACCGATGTGTTCAGTGACGGTTTTGCTTTCGACAGCATCGAAGGCAATGCCAAGGTCAGCAAGGGTGTGTTTGTTTCTGATAATGTGCATCTGAAAGGCCCGGCGGCCGATGTCTTCATCCGTGGTCAGGTGAATCTGGCCAATGAAACCCAGGATGTGCGTGTCAAGGTGCAACCTCATCTGGCCGAGAGCGTGGCGCTGGCTGCCGGTGCTGCCCTGCTCAATCCGGTGGTTGGTGTGGCGGCGCTGGCGGCACAAAAAGTATTGCAAGATCCGGTGGGCAAGATATTGTCCGTCGACTATGTCATTACCGGCTCCTTTGCCAACCCCAGGATCGACAAGCAGGCCGGGGAGCCCTTGAACAACAGCAAGCGGATCATCACGCCATGAAACAGAAATTTATTGCTGCCGCCGTGCAGATGGTGTCCAGTACCGATGTGGCTGCCAACCTGGCCACGGCCGCGCGCCTGGTGGCACAGGCCGCTGCTGCCGGCGCCGCTTTCGTGGTGCTGCCGGAATACTTCTGCCTGATGGGGCGGCAGGATGGCGACAAGGTTGCCATCAGCGAGGAGATTGGCGACGGCCCGTTGCAAGCGGCGTTGTCTGCCATGGCGCGGGACAACAAGGTATGGCTGGCCGCCGGCACTATTCCCCTACGCTGCCCTGAGCCGGGCAAGGTATTCAACAGCACGCTGTTTTATGATCCCAGCGGTGCCATGATGGCCCGCTACGACAAGATTCATCTGTTCGGCTTCACCGGCAATGGCGAGCGCTATTGCGAGTCGGACAGCATTGTGGCCGGCACGGCACCAGTGAAAGTGGATATCGGGCTGGCTGAAGTCGCCTGCGGTATCTGCTACGATCTGCGCTTTCCCGAACTGTTCCGTCAACTGGCACCCTTTGACCTGATGATTCTGCCGGCGGCCTTTACCGCCACCACCGGTGAGGCGCACTGGGAAATTCTGTTGCGTGCCCGTGCCATTGAGAACCAGTGCTTCGTGATTGCTTCCGGACAGGGTGGCAGTCATGAAAATGGCCGCCATACCCATGGTCAGACCATGATCATCGACCCCTGGGGGCGCATTCTGGCGCAACAGGCCAAGGGCGAGGGTGTGGTGCTGGCCGAAATCGACCCCGAATTATTGCACACGGTGCGTAGCGGCCTGCCGGCCCTGGCGCATCGGGTGCTTTGACAGAAAGACTGCCATGCAAGACGCTTTCACTATTGCTGATCAACTGCTGCTCGCGCCATTTGGCGTGGATGAGTCCGTGATCGAAAAGACCTTCTCCCGTATGCGACAGCATGCCGTGGATTATGCCGATCTTTATTTCCAGTACACCCGTAGCGAGGGCTGGAGCCTGGAAGAGGGCATCGTCAAATCGGGTAGCTTCAATATTGATCAAGGCGTGGGCGTGCGTGCCGTATCCGGTGACAAGACCGCTTTCGCCTATTCCGACGATATTGGCGTCGATGCCATCACGCGTGCCGCAGATGCCGTGCGTGCCATCGGCCTGGCGGGTGGCGATGGGTTGGCTGGTCGCCAGTCGGCACAGCGTGCCCGGGATCTGTACCCGGCCATCGACCCCTGCTACAGCCTGGAAGCCGCTGCCAAGGTAGCACTGCTGGAAAAAGTGGAAAAACTGGCCCGCGCCATGGATCCGCGCGTTATCCAGGTCATGGCTGGCGTCGCCTCTGAATATGATGTGGTGTATGTGGCACGCCATGATGGCGTGAGGGCTGCCGATGTGCGTCCGCTGGTGCGGCTGTCTGTGCATGTGATCGCCGAGCAGAATGGCCGGCGCGAGCAGGGCTCCAGCGGCGGTGGCGGTCGT
>JAFANL010000279.1 GCA_019232735.1 Aquitalea sp.
CGGAAATAGCCCATTACGCGGGTCCATACTTCGCAACGGGTGCGCAGCGCCGGGTCCAGTTGTTCGGCCGGGCTGACTTGAACTTGGGATGACATATTGTTTTCCTGTTGATGTGCTTGGGTTGGCGCTCAGCAGCAGCCGGGCGCAGTGGCTGCCGTGGTGCGGGCCAGCAGTTCGGCATCGCACTTGGGGCAGAATTCGTGATGCCCACTCAGGTAGCCGTGCTGCGGGCACACCGAGAAGGTGGGGGTTACCGTGATGTAAGGCAGGCGGAAACGCTGCAGCGAGCGGCGTACCAGCTGTTTGCAGGCTGCGGCGGAGCTGACGGCTTCGGTCATGTACAGGTGCAGCACGGTGCCGCCGGTATAGCGGCGCTGTAGCGGTTCCTGGTGTTGCAAGGCCAGGAAGGGGTCGTCGGTATGTCCGGCTGGCAGCTGGCTGGAGTTGGTGTAATACGGTTTGTCCGCCGGACCGGCCTGCAGGGTGTCGGGAAAGCGCTTGCGGTCTTCGCGGGCAAAGCGGTAGGTGGTGCCTTCGGCCGGGGTGGCTTCCAGGTTGTACAGATGCCCGGTGTCTTCCTGCATCTGCACCATGCGGGTGCGGATATGGTCCAGCAGCTCCAGCGCCAGCTGCTGACCGGCGGGACTGCTGATGTCCTCGGCATCTGCCGTGTAGTTGCGTACCAGTTCGTTAATGCCGTTCACCCCCACGGTAGAAAAGTGATTGCGCAGGGTGCCCAGATAGCGCTTGGTGTAGGGGTACAAGCCATCATCCATCCAGCCCTGCACCCGCTCGCGCTTGATTTCCAGACTGATGCGGGCCAGTTCCAGCAAGCGGTCGGTTTCTGCCAGCAGGCCGGGCCAGTCACCTTTGAAGCGGTAGCCCAGCCGTGCGCAGTTGATGGTCACCACGCCTAGCGAGCCGGTTTGCTCGGCACTGCCAAACAGGCCGTTGCCGCGCTTGAGCAGCTCGCGCAGGTCCAGCTGCAGCCGGCAGCACATGGAGCGCACCATCTGCGGCTCCAGATCGGAATTGAGGAAGTTCTGGAAGTACGGCAGGCCATAGCGTGCGGTCAGCTCGAACAGCAGCTCGGCATTGGGGCTGTCCCAGTCAAAATCCGGCGTGATGTTGTAGGTGGGAATGGGAAAGGTAAACGCGCGGCCATGGGCATCGCCCGCACTCATCACCCGCAGGAAGGCGCGGTTGATGCGGTCCATTTCCGGCTGGCAGTCGCCATAGCAGAACGGCATTTCCTCACCGGCGATCAGCGGAATCTGGCCAGCCAGGTCGGCCGGGCAGGTCCAGTCGAAGGTAAGGTTGGTGAACGGGGTCTGGGTACCCCAGCGCGACGGTACATTGAGGTTGTAGACAAACTCCTGCAGCGCCTGCTCCACCTGTGCATCGCTCAGGCCATCGCGTTTGACGAAGGGCGCCAGATAGGTGTCCACGCTGGAAAAGGCCTGCGCGCCGGCCCATTCGTTTTGCAGGGTGCCAAGAAAATTCACCATCTGCCCCAGTGCCGAGCCCAGATGGCGCGGCGGCGCGGACTCCACCCGCCCCGGTACGCCATTGAAACCGTCATGCAGCAACTGGCGCAGCGACCAGCCGGCGCAGTAGCCGGCCAGCACGTCCAGATCATGCAGATGGAAGTCTGCCTCGCGATGGGCCTGGGCCACTTCCGCCGGGTAGATGCCATCCAGCCAGTAGTTGGCGGTCAGCTTGCCGGCGGCGTTGAGTATCATCCCGCCCAGGCTGTAGCCCTGATTGGCATTGGCGGACACGCGCCAGTCGGCACGACTAAGGTATTCGTCCAGCGTGGCAAGTGGATTCACTAGAGCGGTATTTTTCATAACAATATATAGTGATTTTAAATTTTAAAACACTATATATTGATTTTTATCGCACAACAGACCCAGCAGAAAAAGACTTGATCCGCATCAAGCGCTGCCCTGGGCTACGCACAGGCACGCTTGCCAGCGCCCGTGGCTGCAATACTGCGGCCGCCTGATTGCAGATGGGCTGGCAGAACCGGTAGGCCTGCGGACTATAATGGGCGACATAGCCATGCCGCCTGCACATGGTGGCCAAGACCAAGAGACCACAAGACAAGCCCGGGCCTGCCCTGCGGCCAGTACATCATTCATGATCAGCAATCTGGAAGACTCATCGCAGGAGAAAGTGCGGATCGAACAGATCCGCCTGCTGCTCAACAATCTGGGCAGTTCCGTGCTGCCCGGCATCCTGGTGGTGCTGCTGGTGGCCTATGCCCTACAGCATCAGGCCGACCCCATGCGGCTGACTGCATGGGGCGTGGTGGTGATCGCCTCCAAGTTGATCGACATCATTGACGCCCGCCGCATCCTGGCCCGCGAAATCCTCCCCGCCCGGCTGCCCGCACTGCGACGGCGGCTGGTGCTGCTGCACGCCATCGACGGCGCTGCCTGGGGCAGCCTGATGTGGGTGGGGCTGAACCCGGCCTCGCCGCCCAGCTGGATTCTGGCCATTGCCGTACTGTCCGGCGTGGCGGGCAATTCCATGTCCATCCTGTCGCCGGTGCTGCCGGTATTCATCACCTTCATCACGCTGGAACTGGGCATGATCGCGCTCAAGTCCATGCAGTCGGATGCGGTGGCACTCAATGCGCTGGGGCTGGCTGCCATCATGTACCTGGCCACCTTGCTGATGCAGGCCCGCAACAGTGCGCAGGCCGCCCGCGGTGCCATCGCGCTACGCTTTGAAAACCTGGAGCTGGTCAACCGGCTGCGCCAGGCATCGGCCGATTCGCGTCGCGCCCAGCAAGAGGCGGAGCAGGCCAATATCGCCAAATCGCGTTTTCTGGCCGCCGCCAGTCACGATCTGCGCCAGCCCATCCACGCCCAGGGACTGTTTCTCGAGGTACTGGGCAAGACCGAACTGACCGCTAGGCAGCAAAGCCTGCTGGCCAATATCCAGAGCGCCACCAATGCCTCCGCTGAAATGCTGCACAGTCTGCTGGACTATTCGCGGGTGGACGCCGGGGTCATCACCCCACAGCGGCAAGCCTTTGCCTTGCAGCCATTGCTCAACAAGATGGAAAGGGAGCTGGCCCCGCTGGCCGACAGCAAGGGCCTGTTCTACCGCACCCACGACACGGCGGAACTGGCCTTGTCCGACCCTTCGCTGATCGAGCTGATCCTGCGCAACCTCATCAGCAACGCCATCCGCTATACCCAGCACGGCGGCATCCTGGTGGGCTGCCGCAGGCGCGGCAATCAGTTGCTGCTGGAGGTCTGGGACAGCGGCATCGGCATAGCCCCGCACCAACAGCAGGAAATTTTTGTCGAATTCCACCAACTGGGCAATCCGGAGCGCGACCGCAAGAAGGGCCTGGGGCTTGGGCTGGCCATCGTGCGCGGCCTGGCCCAGTTGCTGCAGCATTCCTTGCAGCTGCAATCCCGCCTCGGCCATGGCAGCGTGTTCCGGCTTACCCTACCACGCGTGGCCGCCGCCAGCCCCTGCCCGGCCACGCCCACCCCGCCAGCCATCATGAGCCGCAGCCTGCCCAGCGCCGTTGTCCTGCTGATCGAGGATGATGACATCGTGCGCAGCAGTATGCTGTTGCTGTTACAAAGCTGGGGCTGCCAGTGCCTGGAGGCGGAATCGCTGGAAACCGCCCTGTCCTTGCTCAGCGAGCACCAGCCGGACTTGCTGATCAGCGACTACCGGCTGCGTGAACAGAAAAACGGCACCGATGCCATTCGCGCCATCCGCCAGGCGCTGGGCTGCGACATCCCGGCCCTGCTGCTAACCGGCGACACCGCCCCGGCACGGCTGCGCGAGGCCAGCGACAGCGGCCTGCCCTTGCTGCACAAACCGGTCAGCCCACAGCAGCTTTACGCTTGCCTGGCAGAATTACTGGCTGACAGTCAGCCATAAAAAAACCTCGACCCCAGATGTGGGGCCGAGGTCGTGGCGCTGCGCCAAACCAGCTTAGTTCGGTTTGTCTTTACCCTGCGTAATGCTGACATCCACCGACGTGCTGTTTTCGAGTTGCAGGCTGCCGCCACCTTGCAAGTCGCCCACCCGGACCGGGATCTTGTCCTTCAGCTCCTTGCCTTTGGTGATCACCTTGTCCGCAGCCTGACCCAGCTTGCTGCTCTTGGCTTTGTCCAGCAAGGAGCTTTCAGGCTGATTGGCGGCATCGCTGATGGCGCTGCCGGCATTGCTCAGGCTATTGGTGCCAGAGGTCTTTTTCTTGTTCACCACCTCGGCCGCTTCCTTGGCCAGGGCTGCCTGCTTGTCACGGTTGCTCTGCGGCGTATTGCTTGCTGCATCTGCCGGAAGATCAGTGCTGGTCTTTTTCTTCAGGGTGAGCGTTGCACCGCCTGAAAGATCAAAACCGTTACTGGACGAAACCGCTTTCTCCTTGATAACCGTCCCGCCAGCGTCCAGCTGCACCGTGTCGGCAGCCTTCAGTGCCGAGCCCTCCAGCTTGATGTCCTTGCCGGCGGAGAGCTGCAGCTGGCCACCACTGGTGATGGCAGCCACATTGGCCGTGTCTTTATTGCTCTGGCCATACTCGCCCGACAGCCCACCACTGACCGAGGCCTCCTTGTTCAGCTTGCCCTGGTCTGTACTGCTGCCACCGCTGCCACCGGCACTGATGCCGGCACCAATCTGGCTTGTGCTCGCGCTATCGTGCGCGGCAGTGATATTCAGCTGACCGCCAGCCGCCAGGGTGGTATTGCCAGCGCCGTTGATCTTGCTGCCCTCAAGACTCATATCACCGCCGCTACGGATGGTAATGCCGCCACCGCTTTGTACACTGGCCACCGTTTTGCTAGTGCTCTGGCTATCAGACTGGCTATAAGCGGCATCCACCGCCACCATGCCATTGGTCTGCTTGTTGCCGACGCCGCCGCCGGTTGAACCACCGGCGCTGAAGGAAGCACTGCCATCACGGGTACTGGACTGGCTCGTGCTGTTGGCCGCGGCAAAATTGACCTTGCCACCGGCAGCCACCTCGGCGTCACCCTTGCTGGACAAGGCCGTGCCGGCGAAGTTGGCATCATTGCCCACCGAGATGGACAGCTTGCCGCCGCTATTGATCTTGCCGACCACCGCTGTGCTGCTGCTGGACTGGCTGTTGCCACCACCCGCCGCCACGCTGACTTCACCACCGACCACATGCTCGGCATTGACATTCACCTGCAGCGACAGCGCAGCGTTAGCCTTGCTGCCGCTAGTGCGCGTCGTATCCTGCGCGGCCTGATAATCCAGCGATGCAGCCTTCAGGCTGGTATTGCCGCCGCTGCTGATGCTGGTACCGACCAGGGTGGTTCCCTGCGTGGAGTCACTGCTGAAATTACCACCCGTGGTAATGGTGGAAACCTTGGCCTTGTTGCTGATGCGGCTGTTCTGCGAATCGTCATGCGTGGTGCTGATGCTCCCGCCCACCGAGGCATCTGCCGTGGCACCACCGCTGACCGCGGCCGTAGCCGAAGCACCCGCATACATCCCGACCCGGCCTTCCGAGCTTTGCTGACTGCTACTGCTATAGGTGCTGTCGCTGGCGGCATTGCTGGTAATGGTTTTTGCCGTCTGCTTGAAGTTGCCACCGGCACTGATGGCAGTGCCGGTATCCACGATGTCATTACTGGCCGTACGACTGAGGTTGCCGCCGGCCTTGATCTGCGACACCACGGCACTTGTGCTGCCATTCACGCTGGAGCTGCCGGAATTATTGACATAGTAGCCCGCACCTATCATGGCCGAGGCACCGGTATTGGCCATAATCTTGCCATTGGCATTGGCCCCGGCGCTGGCATCCAGATACAGGCCAGCCGTGGTGGTATTGCTGGATGAACTGGTCTGATGCACATCTTGCGCAGCATTGAAGTGCTGGCTGTCCGCCTTCAGGTCGACATTACCCTGTGCCGAAATGCTGGAACCGGTTACATCCAGCTGCTTGCCGGCATCCAGCTGCAGCTTGCCGCCGGCCTTGATCTGCGAGCCCTGATTGACGCTATCCAGGCTGCTGTCGGTCCCGGTAACCGCCTGCAGCAGGGTCAGCTTGTTGGACGAGCTGGCCCCGGTACTGGCGCTGGCACTGGCGTTGACCACCGTCGCCGTATTCACACCGGCGGCAGCGTTGGCATTATTGTTACTCGACCCCATCAGCCCGATGGA